>JAZFVY010000027.1:0-5331 GCA_036447975.1 Desulfobacterales bacterium | reverse complement strand
TAAATGCCAAAGTCTCAGCAAGCAAATCAGAGGCCTTTATTGATAGCTGTTCCGTGGTAACACCTGGTGACATCTTCGTAAATAATGGAATTGCAATTGGAATTTTTCGCAAAAACGGATTGGTTATATCAATATAATCATATCCCGCATGGCACAGCCCCGACCCAATCAGAAAAAATGCTATTGAAATCAAATAAATAACTTTAATCCGGCAACCTGTCATAACGGCATCCTAATCCCTTAAACAACAACCTTTTTTATTTTACGCCCGACGGCGTAAAGTGAATACCTACAACATAAAAGGAGCGTAAATATCCTTCTGGAAATGGTGGAAGAGGATTCGACTTCAAAATGGCTTTTTCGGCGGCTTCATCGAAATAGCTGTTCCCAGACCTTTTATCGAACCAGATATCCTTTATTTCACCGTTTGGAATGATTTTGATCGCAATCTTGGCTTCAAGGCCTTTAAGCCCCCCAGCCAACTGATCAGAAAATGCCCAATTTTTCTGAACCTGATACGCAATCTCGACTCCATATATATCGATTAATTCCAAAACCTTTTTGCTGCCGTCTCCGGAACCGACTGGTATTCCCGAACCATTTAAGTCTTTATATTTTCTATTGTCAACGTCCTCGGTTTTTTTTACTTGTTGCTTCAGGCGTTCAATTGCCTGTGTGATCTGATCGGGTCTTGATTTTTCAACTTTCTTTTCAATCCGGGTTATGGCACTTTTAACCATCTTGGAATAGTTAAATGTCTTTTTTTTAAGGGATTGTTTAATCTTTTTCTTTTTTGGCACCACCGAAATCGCTGTTGAAGGTTTCTGAACCGTTTCAGAAACAGTTTTAGTAGAAACCTTGGCAATTTTCTTCGCTGGAGTCCGGCTTTCATCTACAGGTCGTTGATCGTCTGGGGAGGGTGCTTTTTCCTGGTCAGACAACGTAACCAAGTTGACATTAATAACCGAAATTGAAGGTTTTCTATCCGTTGCATAACCCGGTGCAAAGATCAAGATAACAAAAAAAATCAGATGGCATATGAAGGAAACAGCAAAATTTAAAAAGAATCTGCGGTTGTCGTTTCCCATCCCTTCAGGCAAATTAGCATGAGAATGAGTACTTTCTTTCATAATCTTTTGCTTAAGACTTCTTGTCTTTCTCTTTATGTCGAATCGGCTCCGTCACCATGCCTAGATTTTCGACTCCGGCCCCTTTTAACTCGGACATGATACGGACGACAAACCCATAAGATATCTCCTTGTCAGCCCGAAGATAAACTTCCCGGTTCTCGCGACCCTCAAGAATTTTTTTCAGTTTCTCCTGCAGAAAATCGAGTGTAACCTGAAAGTCGTTAATGAACACCTGATTCTTATTGTTGATGCTGATGATAAGATTCTCTTTTTTAGAAGCAAGCGGCTGTGAGGTTGTTTCTGGCAGGTCAACCTCTACACCCTGTAACATCATCGGAGCGGTTACCATAAAGATAACCAGAAGAACGAGCATAACATCAACAAACGGTGTTACATTAATATCAGACATTAGGCGGTCACTGTAACCTTCGAACCCCATAAATGATTCTCCCTTACTTGATAATGTCCCGTTCAATAATATTTAGGAAATCCGCGGAAAAATTTTGTAGTTCAGACTCAATGATTCTTATCTTATGCATAAAATGATTAAAAGCGATAACCGCCGGTATGGCAACCGCCAAACCGGCTGCCGTGGCAATAAGTGCTTCGGATATCCCGGGAGCAACTACAGCAAGGCTTGCCGAACCTTTGAGCCCGATACCACGAAAAGAATTCATGATACCCCAAACAGTTCCAAATAAACCGATAAAAGGCGTTGTGTTCCCAGTTGTGGCAAGGAAAGGGACCATTCGAGTCATGCGGGTAGTCTCGGCATTAATGGCACGACGCAGAGCTCGTTTAATATTGTCGATTCCGGTAAACCCGGCAACCAAGGAAGCATTTTCAGAATAGGATGAACGTGATGAATCTGATGTTATTGGAACGCCAGATTGACTCAACTTTTTAAGTTCCACATATCCCACGCGAAAAATTCTGGCAACGGGACTGCCGTGAAGCTGCTTTGCCTTTGCAAAAGCATTGGAAAGGTTTTTGCTTTTCCAGAAAAAATCGGTAAATTTAGCCGATTCGCTATATGCCCTTTTGATATATCTATATTTTATTATCATGATTGTCCATGATGTGACCGAAAAAAAGAGCAAGAGCAGGAGAACAAATTTAACCATAAGCCCGGCGCCCATTACCATGTTCAATATTTCTATTTCAGTAGGATCCATTAAAAAACAACTCCAATATTCATTTGTGTTCTTAAAAACATACTTCAATAACAGCCACTTTCCAACTTTTTAAACTATATGAACCTGGTAATTGTGTCAAGAAATTTGGTTATTCTTAACATTGTCATTCATTTTTGTGTTGCTTTTGGAATGGCCTGCAAATACACATAAAAAATCGAGTGCTGGATGTTTGGTTTGAAGATTGTCGATTGAAAATTAAAAAAACCTTAACATTTTAGCCCCTTGAAATCATCTTAGCATTCAGGCGATCCGGTTTTAAACCGGATCACCTGAATGCTTGTGAGACATTTTTCCCATAAAGCTAAATTAATACAAAAAACAAATTGAAATTATCAGTAATTAATCGAGTGGGTTAAGGAGTTATTATGAGAAACATCGCAAATCTTCTGTTCAAAGCTAAAATATTAAAAGATATTCCCAGATCTGGTTACCATTTTCTCGGTGCAGGTAAGGAGTCGGTGGCCGAGCATTCATTTATCATCTCATTCATTGCTTATGTAATGTCTCAAATGGAACCAAATATTGACGCCCACAAGCTGATAACCATGTGTCTTGTGCACGACCTTCCTGAGGCAAAAATCGGTGACCTTAACTATGTTCAAAAAAAATATGTAACCGCTGATGAAGATAAGGCTGTGGAGGATCTAAGCGAAGACCTTCCGTTTGGGCCGTCACTTGCCGATCTGATATATGAATTTAACAGCGGTCAGTCAGTTGAAGCCAAACTTGCACGCGATGCCGATCAACTTGCACTTATTCTTGATTTAAAAGCACTTTCAGACATCGGTTACTACCCTCCAAAAAAGTGGCTACCTTATGCGTTAAAGCGCATTGAAACAAAAACAGGTCAAAACCTTGCCGAAAGTATTATGAAAACAGAATGGGACTCATGGTGGTTTAATAAATTTGTTGACAAACCTGAAGGGAGATAATTAATTCAACACGAATAAATTGAATATTTGAAGTCCCGCCAATGGCGGGAGACAAAATAGGACTTTTTTCAAATGGCTCAAAGTGCAACCATGCCAAATACTTATTAACCTGAATCAAAACTGACGGTCTCGTAAAAAGCTCAACTTCTGCGTTGTGCTGCATTTCGCAATCATTCAACGTACGACAAGTACGCCTCATGATTACAAAATTTGCGCGCCTTGAATTTGAACTTTTTACGAAACCGTCTAAATCGGACTTTTTACGAGTTCATCAAAACTGGTGGTAAAAATGACAATCGACACAACAATGTACGTTCGCGCTCCAAGCAGGATTTCCGCCTACCTTGACTGGCTTCAGATGCTGACCGGTGCTGGGTTAATCCTTTTTATGTGGAGTCACATGATAATGGTATCCAGTGTTATTTTGGGCCCGGGAGTGATGAATGCCCTGGCCGAATTCCTTGAGGAGTACTACATGGCCCAAATGGGCGGACCCATCGTTGCGCTTATTTTCCTTCTCCACTTTGTACTGGCGGCTCGCAAGGTTCCTTTTCGCACAGAGCAGCAATCCACAATCTGGAAGTTCAGCCGGCAGCTCCGTCACACCGACACCTGGCTCTGGATGATACAGGCGTTCACCGCAATGATCATTCTAATCATGGGCTCTGCCCATATGTGGACGGTGCTTTCCGATTTTCCCATCACCGCCGCCAAAAGCGCCGCCCGGGTACAGGGGGGGTTCTGGCTTGTTTTTTACCTGATTCTTCTACCCATAGTGGAGCTTCACGTGGGGATCGGCTTCTATCGGATTGCAGTAAAGTGGGGCTTTGTCCGCCGAAAGGAGCGAAAAGGTTTTAAGAAATTTGAAAACATTCTCACAGCTATTTTTATCGTCATTGGACTTGTCACTCTTGCTAGGTTTTGGTTTCTAGCCTTGCCTAAATGAGGAGAAAAACCATTGGAAACTATATATACTGATCTACTATGCATAGGCGCCGGTTTGGCAGGAGAGCGGGTTGCCGTTGAGGCGGCTTCTGCCGGTTTTGAAACCATCTGCTTGAGTATTGTGCCGCCCAGGCGCTCCCATTCCTCCGCAGCTCAGGGTGGTATGCAGGCCTCTTTGGGCCATTGCATTATGGGAAAAGGAGATTCTCCGGATGTTCATTTTCAAGACACGGTAAAAGGTTCTGATTGGGGCTGCGATCAGGAGGTGGCCCGGCTCTTTGCGGAGACCGCGCCCATTGCCGTGCGTGAAATGGCATTTTGGGGAATTCCATGGAACAGAGTTATCCCTGGTAAGGACATCTATTTTAAGGGTGGAAAACAATTCGAAAAGGAGGAACTCAAAGAGAAAGAGGGTCTTATAACCGCGAGAAGCTTCGGAGGAACCGCTAAATGGAGAACCTGCTATACTTCCGACGGCACAGGA
Source organism: Desulfobacterales bacterium (assembly GCA_036447975.1). Lineage (GTDB taxonomy): Bacteria > Desulfobacterota > Desulfobacteria > Desulfobacterales > UBA11574 > JAUVVL01. The sequence continues at coordinate 644 of JAZFVY010000027.1, read as the reverse complement.
CATACCCTCCTTTACACCATGGACAACAAGGTGGTTGAACTGGGCGTAACCGTCCATGACCGCATGGAGGCTATTTCACTTATTCATGACGGAGAGACCTGTATGGGTGCGATAGCCAGGTGCTTGAAGACAGGAGAACTCAGGGCTTATCTGGCCAAGGCCACCCTCATCGCCACAGGAGGCTATGGCCGGATCTATCGGGAAACCACCAATGCGGTGATTAACGACGGGGGCGGAGCCATTATCGCCCTTGACACAGAGGTCGTCCCTTTGGGAAACCCCGAGGCTATACAGTTTCATCCAACAGGCATCGTCCCCACCAACATTCTGGTCACCGAGGGTTGTCGGGGCGACGGAGGCACCCTTCTGGATGTGAATGAAGAGCGGTTCATGCACGAGTATGAGCCTGAGAAGGCAGAGCTGGCATCCCGCGACGTGGTTTCCCGGTGGATGACCCACCACATTCAAAAGGGTCTTGGGGTGAAAAGCCCCTATGGGGACCACCTCTGGCTTGATGTCCGCCATCTGGGTGCAGAACATATCAAAACCAAGCTCAGAGAAGTGGAGGAGATTTGCAATAATTTCCTTGGGGTCGATCCAATCACACAATTGATTCCGGTGCGACCGGCTCAGCACTACACCAT
>JAZFVY010000026.1:0-9666 GCA_036447975.1 Desulfobacterales bacterium | reverse complement strand
TAATAACTTGGAAATTCAGCAGCGCCTTTTAAAATTTGTTACCCGTGCAAACTGGATTCTGTTTTTTGTTGCAAGCATTGTCGGGCTTGTTCTTTTGCCGCCTGATTTTGCCAGGGGGATTGTTTTTGGGGGACTGATAGTCACCGTCAACTTTCACCTTTTGTATCGGACGCTTAAAAAATCCCTTAGGCCGTCCAGGCTGGCATCTCACAACGTTGTTTTAGCAAAGTATTATGTTCGGTTTTGTATCAGCGGCATTATAATATTTATACTCATATCAGGTCATTATGTTAATCCACTGGGTCTTATAATTGGTCTTTCGGTTGTGGTTGCGAGTATTATCCTTGCAACCATGTGCGAATTAACAAAACAAATTTACAAGGAGGCAATTTAAGGTGCATCCTTATCTCTTTTTAGTTAAGTTGTTTGAAGCGATCGGTTTAGGACATTTTGCCAATGCCTATCCTCATGTTGTTTATTCGTGGCTTGTCATGATTATACTTATCATTTTAGGCGCTGTTGCCGCCAAGAGTATAAGTATGATACCCACAAAAGCACAAAATGTATTTGAAATTCTTATTTCAGGAATCGAAGAGTTCATGGTTGATATTACCGGGGAAGAAGGCCGATGGCTTTTTCCCATCTCAGCAACTATTTTTATTTATATTGTTGTTTGCAATCTAATAGGACTTGTGCCCGGCTTTTTACCACCGACTGCCAGCGTGAACACAACACTTTCATGTGCAATTCCTGTGGTTATTTTCACCCACGTAATAGGTGTTAAATATCATGGCGTTAAATATATAAAACACTTCATGGGTCCGGTATGGTGGCTGGCCCCTTTGATTTTCGTCATTGAGATAATTGGCCATGTGGCACGTATACTGTCACTTTCAATCCGGCTTTTTGGCAATATGATGGGTCATGAACTGGTTTTGGGGATACTTTTCTTTCTGGCAGGTCTTTTTTTAGCGCCGCTGCCGATTATGGCACTTGGTATTTTTGTTGCCGTGGTTCAGGCCTTTGTGTTTTTTCTGCTTTCTATCTTGTATTTTACCGGTGCCATGGAACATGCACATTAATAAAAAAGATTAAAAGCCCATATAAGATGGAAACAATATTGCTTTTTGTTTTTTAATGGGAAAATGGAAGAAGCAATAAAACCCTATAAAAGGAGGTAGAGTAGAGTATGGAAGCACAAGCATTACAATTCTTCATCGCTGCTGTGACTGCAGCTGGTTTCGGGATTGCCATTGCAGCCTTTGGTTGCGGTATCGGACAGGGTATTGGTCTGAGGTCTGCAGTCGAGGGGATTGCAAGGAATCCAGAATCGTCAGGTAAAGTAACAGTTACCCTGCTAATCGGTCTAGCGATGATCGAATCGCTGTGTATTTATGCACTGGTTGTCGCTCTGATTCTTATCTATGCGCATCCACAGGCATCTGCGATTGCCGCTCTATTTGGCGCTGGTCACTAAGAACAAACCTAAACCTAAGCAAAACAAAAACAGGGTTGTGGCTTTTAATGTCATGGCCCTGTTTTGTTTTGAACGTTATTTTGAGAATAGCTATAAAATTTTTGTTAAAAATTGTCCGGTATACGAATCCTTAATATCTGAGATTTCTTCCGGAGTACCTAATCCTACAATATAGCCACCATCGTCTCCCCCCTCAGGGCCGAGATCGATAATATGGTCGGCAGTCTTAATTACATCCATGTTATGTTCGATTACGATGACAGTATTACCTGCTTCCACAAGTCTGGATAATACATTAAGAAGCTTTCGAATGTCATCCATGTGGAGTCCCGTGGTCGGTTCATCGAGGATATAAACGGTTCTTCCCGTGCTCCTTTTACTGAGTTCCCGCGACAGCTTAACACGCTGGGCTTCGCCACCGGATAATGTTGTGGCCGGTTGACCGATATTGATGTATCCCAGGCCTACATCGACCAGTGTCTGTAACTTCAATCTGATATTACTAATCTTCTCAAAAAAGCTAAACGACTGATTTACGGTCATGTTGAGGATATCCGCGATGTTTTTCCCCTTGTATCTGATTTCCAGGGTTTCGCGGTTGTATCTTTTCCCGCGGCAAACATCACAGGCAACGTAAACGTCCGGCAAAAAATGCATCTCTATTTTTATGATGCCGTCACCACGGCATGCCTCACATCTTCCGCCTTTGACATTAAAACTGAAACGTCCGGGTTTGTAACCCCGCACGCGGGCTTCGTGGGTTTTGGAAAAGAGTTCTCTGATATAAGTAAAAACACCGGTATAGGTTCCTGGATTGGAACGGGGTGTTCTTCCGATGGGTGACTGATTAATGTTAATAACCTTGTCTATATGTTCAAGCCCCAGCACTCCGGAGTGGGCGCCTGCCGGTATCCTGGCATTATAGAGTCGCTGGGCCAGGGCGTGGTATAGGGTTTCCAGAACAAGGGTCGATTTCCCTGAACCGGATACGCCGGTTATGCAGATAAAACAGCCCAAAGGAAATTCCACATCGATGTTCTTGAGATTGTTTTCAGACGCCCCCTGCATAATGAGTCTTTTTTTATTCCCGGAGCGCCGGATGGACGGGATTTCAATATATTTTCGGCCTGAGAGGTATTGGCCGGTCAATGATTTTTTTTCTTTTAAAAGTGCTGTAGGGGTTCCGGAATATACAACATATCCACCTTTTATCCCGGCGCCGGGACCCATGTCGATAACATGATCTGAAGCTCGTATGGTCTCCTCGTCATGCTCTACCACAAGAACCGTATTGCCAAGGTCACGCATCTGTAAAAGTGTTGAAAACAGGCGCTGATTATCTCTATGGTGCAGACCTATGCTAGGTTCATCCAGAACGTAAAGAACGCCGGTCAACTTTGACCCGATTTGTGTGGCCAGACGTATCCGCTGGTTTTCACCGCCGGAAAGGGTGGATGCGGATCTGTCAAGCGTGAGATAGGAAAGACCCACGTTTTCAAGAAAGCCGAGTCGATCATTTATTTCTTTCAGGATTCTTTTGGCAATGATCTCTTTTTTGCCGGTAAGTTTCAGATTCTTGAAGAAAGCATGGGCTTTTATCACTGAAAGTTGAGTCGTTTCGGATATGGTATGGCCGCCAACTTTCACGGATCTGCTCGCCCTGTTTAACTTGGCCCCAAAGCATTCCGGGCAGGGGCGAAAATTCATATAGTGTTTAATTTCTTCTCTAGACTGGTATGATTCTGTTTCCAAATATCGTCGTTCTAATTTCGGGATTATACCTTCAAAAAGTTTTTGATAGGTAAAACGACGATTGTTGCGTTCAAAGTAGAACCTGATCCGATCATTGCCTGATCCATACAAAAGGACATTTTTGAAGTGATCAGGAAGATCCTTATACGGTGTGTAGATGTCAACACCATAGTGACTGGTCAAAGCGTCAAGGAATTCAACAAAATGGACGGTATTCCTGTTGGCCCACAGGGCGACGGCACCTTCCCTTAACGAGAGTTCGTGATTTGGAATGATAAGATAAGGATCAAATTCAGTGGTTGAGCCCAGGCCGTCGCATTTTGGACAGGCGCCCTGTGGAGAATTAAAAGAAAAGCTTGCAGGTGTGAATTCCGGATAGCTTATACCACATGTGATGCATGCTGATTTTTCACTGAAAAGGACAGGCTCCATGTCAAGGACATCCACCGTGACAAGACCTTCTGACTGGGACATGGCCAGTTCAAGAGAATCAGCCAGCCGGTTTTTAATCTTTTCCTTTACAACCAACCGGTCCACAACCACATCGATGAAATGCTTTTTGTTCTTGTCAAGCTTGGTGACTTCTTCAATTTCCATGGTTTCCCCGTCAACACGTACTCGGGCAAAGCCTTCCTTTTTCAGACGTTTAAAAAGTTTTTCATGAGTACCTTTCTGACCGGAAATTAGGGGTGCTAAAATAATAATCCGGGTTCCCTCGCGCATGGACATAACCCTGTCCACAATTTGGTCGAGTGTTTGGGAAGTAATCGGTTGACCGCATTTGTAACAGTGGGATGTGCCGATTCTGGCAAAAAGCAGGCGGAGGTAGTCATAAATTTCCGTTACCGTCCCAACAGTTGAACGGGGATTATGGCTGGCTGTTTTCTGTTCAATTGCAATGGCGGGCGAAAGTCCTTCGATCAAGTCGACATCCGGTTTTTCCATACGCTCTAAGAACTGGCGCGCGTAGGTTGAAAGGGATTCCACGTATCGGCGCTGTCCTTCGGCATAAAGGGTATCAAAAGCAAGTGTCGATTTGCCTGATCCTGATAGGCCTGTGACCACCACCAGTTTATTGCGAGGCAGTTCAACATCAATGTTCTTCAAATTATGTTGTCTTGCGCCTCGTATAATTATTTTGTCGGAATTCATATTCAGATCTAGGATGTTTTATTTAATGAACATGCGGCCTGTTTTGCAGCCATATTGATTGCTGCAATAAGACTGCCAGGGTCTGCAATGCCTTTTCCGGCAATATCATAGGCCGTCCCATGGTCTACAGATGTTCTTACGATTGGAAGCCCCAGTGTGGTATTTACACCATCTCTTAGATGTATCAGCTTGAACGGAATCAGTCCTTGGTCGTGATACATGGATACAACAACGTCATAACGCCCATTAATGGCGTGATAGAATATAGTGTCCGGCGAAAACGGTCCGGTGGCGTCAAACCCTTCGCTTCTTGCATCATGGATGGCCGGTGCAATAATATTTTTTTCTTCGTCTCCGAACAAGCCTTTTTCACCTGCATGGGGGTTCAGACCTGCAACGGCAATCCGGGGTTTTTTAAATCCAAACTGTTCATACAGTGCCTTGCCGGCAAGTCTGATAGCACGAAGAATCTTTTGCTTTGATAGGATGGCGGGAACATCCATTAAGGGAACATGGATGGTTACAAGTACCACTCGAAGTCTGTTTCCCGCAAACATCATGGCAAAATCATCAGTTTTGGTCCGTTCGGACAAAAGCTCGGTATGTCCGCTATAGCGAAATCCGGATATCCGCATGGCTGTTTTGTTTATTGGGCAGGTTGTGATTGCCGCAATACTACCTTTGATTGCCAGGTCGATTGCTGATATTACATAGCGCATCATTGCCCTGCCTGTCTGAACGGTAGGATTGCCCCATGATGTTTTGTCCGGATCAAGTTCGGAAAGGTTCAGCACATCAACCGATCCGCATTCATATTTGCCGGCTTCAGGGTCTTTGACAGATTCGAGAAGAAGGCGGCTTTGGGTACAATTTTTCGCAGCACCCAGTGTTCGAAAATCTCCAATCACAAGAGGTCGGCAGACTTCATAAATTGAAGAGATGCAAAGGGATAAAAGGATTATCTCGGGACCGATCCCAACAGGATCTCCCATGGTAATCCCTATAATCGGTCGGTAATCTGACATCAGCGTAGCCTTAAATAATCTGTAACTGGTCAAAAAATGATCAAGGAAAAATATTATTATACTACAGAGTAACAAAAAATTTTTCAAATAAAATTGCTGTCCAAAGAATCTATTTAAAAAGCTAAATTGTTACTTAAAATCAAATACTAAATTGTATTTAGAGTTGTCAACAATAGATTGCGCGATGATTTTTGTTAAAAATGAAAGATATTAGCAGAAATCAGTAGATATTGTGATGAAACAATATTGTATCAAATTTGTTGATAGAGATGGATGTGTTTAAAATACTTAAAGAAAAACAGCCATTCAAAAAAGGTTATATTTAAAGCAGTTGTCTTTTAAATGCAATATAAAGCAATTAAAACAATAGGATACAAATTGTTAATAACTTGTTGACAATTATATAAAAACTCGGTTTTATCAGGTTTGACATAAGAGGGATGATTGATTAATTTTTATCCTACTTACTCAAAGCTTCGTGGCAACCTGAAGTAATACTCATAAACCGGTTGGTTTCGTTAATTTTTCATATATATCTTCACTGAAACAGCAGGTTAATCCGTATATAAAATCAATGGTGTACAAAGTTGATAATTGATGTTTATGAAACAGAATGTAAATATAGATCTAAATGGTATTAACCCAGCTAGGGACCTTCAAGCAGTTTTATTATGATCGTTTTTAAACTCACATCTCATTTCATAAAAAATTATATTATCTTGGTGTCTTGGTACCTTTGTGGCAAGATACCCGGACAGTTTCATTAAGAAAATAAACAATTATGCAAGCGATCTGGAACCAGGTAAAAGCTTCGATTAAATCAAGTATTCCCAGTCACAGTTTCAGGATGTGGATCGAACCGCTGAAACTGAAAAAGTGGGATGAAAGCTGTATTGAACTTTCTACCCCCAACTTTTTTTCCAAGAAACGGATTCTTGACAATTATGGCGCTCTAATGGAGTCCGAAATTAACAAGGTTGCGGGAAGAGCATGCCGGCTTATAATAGAAGTTTCAGGGAAAAAGGCCCTTCCCAGGCCTAAAGCAGCTGAGGATCTGCAGATACCACTTCCCAATGTAAATGTTCGTCCGCACAACGGACGACTTTTGCAAAGGGATTTTACATTTGATCAGTTTGTTGTGGGAAGCAACAATGACTTTGCATATTCAGCATCCCTTTCAATGGCCTCACAGAAGAATTCAAAGCAGAATTCTTTATTTTTATTATCAAAGACCGGAATGGGAAAAAGTCATCTTTCCCAGGCTATAGGTCATTATATCCTGTCCGAATATCCCTCAGACCGTGTATATTATATGACTGCCGAGGATTTTAGTAATGAAATGATTCATGCTTTTCGGAACGACTCCATCAATGCGTTCAAGGGGAAATACAGAAATGAATGTGACGTATTGCTGCTTGAAGATGTTCATTACCTTAACGGCAAGGAGCGTACCCAGATTGAACTTGCATTGACCCTTGATACTCTTTTTGAAGCCGACAAGAAAATAATTTTTTCTAGTTGTTATCTCCCGTCAGATATTCCGAAACTCAATGATAAATTGAGATCACGTTTATCATGCGGTCTTATTTCAAACATTGATCCACCGAACTTCAGGACCAGAGTCAGAATATTGCAGAAGAAAACAAAGCTTAACGGATATAAAATACCCAATGAAATAATTCAATACTTGGCCGCTGAACTCATGGAGGATGTGAGACAACTTGAAAGCGGTCTTATCGGAGTTACAGCCAAATCATCACTTTTGGGAGCACCCATTGACCTTAAGCTTGCTGAAAGTGTTGTTAAGAATATCGTGCGTCAACGAAAGAATATTACCATAGATGTAATTAAGAAACTGGTAAGCAAATATTACAGTATTTCCATCGATAACATCGTTTCGAGTTCCCGCAAACAATCTATTGTTCGACCGAGGCAGATAGCGATTTACCTGTCTCGCAAATATACTGATTCTTCCCTTCAGGCTATTGGGAAAAGCTTTAACAGATATCATGCCACCGCCCTTCATTCCATCAGCGCCGTTGAAAGAGGAATAAAAGAAAAAGGTCCTATGCAAAAGCAGGTGGAATTTCTTTGCCAAAAACTCGAATCTGGCAAATTATAATTAAGCATCATCTCCCGAACATTAATGGTGAACAATGGCACTAATGGATTCGTCGTTCAGAAAGCTTCAGAATATAGTGGGAAAAGCCCATTGTAGCAAAAAAAAAGAGGATCTTGCATGTTATGCATATGATGCAACCGCCCAAAGCTATCTTCCTGATGCTGTTTTGTTCCCAAGGAATGCAGAGGAAATATCTGCAATATTAAATCATGCAAACAAAGATGGTTTCTTTGTGATCCCACGCGGTTCCGGTTCCGGGATGACCGGTGGATCCCTCGCTGTCAGGGGAGGTGTAATCCTTGTTATGTCTCGCTTGAACCGTATTCTTGAAATCGATAAGGACAACCTAATCGCCCATGCGGAGCCAGGTGTAGTTACCGGCCGTTTTCATCGGGCCGTTGAAAAAGAAGGACTTTTCTATCCCCCTGATCCGGCGAGTTCCGAATTCTCCACCCTGGGCGGAAATGTTGCAGAATGTGCAGGAGGCCCCCGGGCTGTTAAATATGGTGTTACCAGGGATTATGTGCTGGGCCTTGAAGCCGTCCTTCCGACCGGAGAAATTGTACACACCGGCGTGCAGACTGCCAAGGGAGTGGTGGGGTATGATCTGACCCGGCTTTTGATCGGATCCGAAGGAACTCTTGGAATTATTACCCGCATGACGCTTAGACTCTTACCACTGCCCGAAGCGGTAAGAGCGTTGACAGCTGTTTTCGACAAGATGGAGAAAGCCGCGGAAACGGTTTCAGAAGTCATTAGGTGCGGCTTCATTCCACGGACCATAGAATATATGGATAATGCTTCAATTCGGTGTGCAGAAAGCCACCTTAAGATAGGTCTGCCGGTTGAAGCCGAAGCTTTGTTGCTGATAGAGGTGGATGGGAAAGTCGATGAGGCGGATATGCTCATAGCGCAATTAAAGACTGTGTGCATGTCCCAGGGCGCTAAGCGTGTTAAAATTGCAGAGAACGAAGCGGAAGTTGCTAATCTCTGGAAAGCCCGCAAAGCGATTTCACCCGCCCTGTTCAAGTATGGTCCTGATAAGATAAATGAGGATATTGTTGTCCCGCGAAGCAGGATTCCTGATATGGTCAGAAAAATAAATGCTCTAAAAGAAGAAACAGGGCTTACCATAGTGAGTTTTGGTCATGCTGGTGACGGAAATATACATTTTAACATAATGTTAGACAAGAATAACAAGGCTGAACTGAAAAAGGCAGAGGATGCAATTGAGGCCGTGTTCGACCATACACTTGAGCTTGGTGGGACGATTTCCGGTGAACATGGCGTTGGTATAACCAAAGCCTCATACATAGCCAAGGAGATCGGTCATGTTGAAATTGATCTTATGAAAAAAATAAAAAAGGTTTTTGATCCAAAAGGAATATTAAATCCCGGCAAGATCTTTCCAGACTGACAATGAAATTAGACCAGTGGTAGCATTTTAGTTTTTTGATATTACCGCTTCAGGTATAATTAAATTTTTACTGAAAAAACTCGTGTATAACGGCTCGTAATGAAAGAACCTGCACGGACTATTAATAAAGGTTTTAGTTTTAATAGGATGTTTCATTTTAAAATAAAATCGCTTATGGTTCTTTCATAACGAGCCCTAATCCACTCAAACAGTTTCCAGTACAAAATTTAATCATACCTGAAGCTCATTTGAAATCGATTTGCTTCAAAGAATCTAACTGTTACGACCTGTGTAGTTTAATTGAAGGATCAATGTATTTTGGTAAGCATACTGTCATAAGATATCAGATCTTCCAAAAGCTCAATCTGGGTATTTTTATCGCGATCTATGGCGCAGCGCAGGCTTAAGATACAAAACTTATTGCATATCAGGTTCTCAATATTGAAATTTCCGAAACATCCAAGATGATTATCAAAAGATATTTTTTTCTTTAGCTCTGTTTTCATACCGTATTCTATAGCTCCAACAATGAAAGCATTTCTTTATGAATTTTGCCGTTGGTAGCAAGTATCTCCTTTTTGTCGATGGTGAAAAGTTTGTTTGAAAAATCTGTTATGACCGCTCCTGCTTCTCTTGCGATCAGCTCACCGGCGGCAGTATCCCATGGCTTCAGATTCTGCTCCCAGAATCCATCAAATCTTCCACAGGCTACAAAACAAAG
>JAZFVY010000025.1:0-3354 GCA_036447975.1 Desulfobacterales bacterium | reverse complement strand
GAATCTGTCGGCCCTGATGATAACATCCGATACTGGCGCGACAGTAAAGGGGTTCATCATGTCCCCAAAAGAAATTTAAACGATATTATTGTAGATTCATATTAATAGTAAAAACCAGAGTGGCTTGGGTTTGCCCCTGGAATGGGTTAAGATTACAGCATATTAAGTCCCTAAAGTGCCCGCCCTGGTATGACTCGTTTAAATATTTAATATCTAGCTTTTGTGTCATTTCAAAGCCTGTTTTTTAATATAGAACGATGGTGCTCGGTCTGGGCCAGGGATCTAAAATGCCTAAAGTTGAGGAAAGCGCTTTCAGCGCAAATCAGTTTTTATTTAAATTGATAGTGCCAAAGGCACATACATTAACTTTAGCTCATTTTAGCTCACTTCAAACTTCAGGCACTAACAAGTTGCTGCTTTTATAGGCATAGCCAGATACTTCTGACCTATCCAAGATACAAACAATAAAACACCTGGAAGTCGTTATCAAGATCGCAATTCAATAGCCATGTGTGAGTAGGAAGCAGTTTTCTTTGTATATCGACAATATCGTTGCAAGAACAGACTTGCAAATGGAAGCATATGGAAAAGAACCTAATATTCCCGGCAAACTGTTCGAAGTTCTAAAAGAACAGTGGAAAGGTCTTATGGCGCTGAGAGATAAATATGGTCCGATTATAACACCGTCTCAGTTTGAGGAATTTTAGCATTAAACCCATACTCAAGGTAATTTGCAGCGGCCGCATGCTGGTCACCCTGCTGATGGGTTTTGCATGCGGTTTGCCACTTCTTCTGACCATATCGGTATTGCAAGCATGGATGAAAGAAGAAGGGGTGGATCTGACCGTGATCGGAATGATGTCCCTTGTGGGTCTTCCATATACGTTGAAATTCCTCTGGGCGCCTGTTTTGGATCTTTTTACACTTCCTTTTCTAGGCCGCAGAAGAGGATGGCTACTGATCGCTCAGGTAACCCTGATTTTTTCAATTTCAGGCCTGGGTTTCTCCGACCCGGTGAAGAATCCATGGATGATGGCCTTTGCAGCATTTCTGGTAACTTTCTTTAGCGCTTCCCAGGATACTGTAGTTGATGCTTATCGAAGAGAAGATCTCCCTGATGAAGAGCTGGGACTGGGCTCTTCTCTGTACGTCAACGGATACAGGGTAGGTATGCTGCTTGCTTCCGGCGGTGGTCTGATTATGGCAGATCACATGCCGTTTTTCATGGTCTATCAGATAATGGCGGTCTGTATGCTGCCCGGTGTTGTAACCACTCTCCTGGCGCCGGAACCCGAGATCCATGTCGGAACTCCCAAGACCATGAGGGAGGCTGTCTTCGATCCGCTGATAGATTACTTCAGTCGGCGGGATGCCTTATGGATACTGGCCTTTATTCTTTTTTACAAGATAGGCGACACAATGGCCAGCGCCATGACAATACCGTTTTATCTGGACATAGGGTTTTCAAAAACTCAGATTGGTATGGTAGTGAAACTGTTCGGCTTCTGGGCCATCGTGGCCGGAACTCTGATCGGCGGTGTGATCATGCTCCGGCTGGGAATCAACCGTAGTCTCTGGGCTTTTGGTTTTTTCCAAGCCGTATCCACCGCCGGCTTTGCGGTTCTGGCTTTCTTTGGTAACAGTCTTCCCCTATTGTCAACCGTCATAGCCTTTGAAAATCTCAGCAGCGGAATGGGGACCGCCGCTTTTATCGCATTCATGGCAAGCATTACCAACAAAAAATTTACCGCCACACAATACGCGCTGCTAAGCAGCCTCATGGGTGTTCCCAGGGTGATGGCTTCGGCACCTACCGGTTTTCTTGCTAAGAATCTTGGCTGGGAAACCTTCTTTATTACGTGTACGCTGATCGCTGTTCCCGGCATGCTCCTTCTTCTTAAATTTGCACCCTGGAATCCAAAAAAGGCGGGATGAAAATATGGAAAATAAAAAGATCATAGCACGCATCAGAAATCTGTTGCAGCAGAGGGAAAAAATCGTTTCTATGACCCCTGAAAAAGCTTTGAATGCTATTCTCGATTCGCCACAACCTGCGGCCCTGGTTCATTCGTTTCCCGAAGAAGACTTTTATTTTTTGATCCATGACATTGGGCTTGAAGATTCTCATCTGCTGTTATCCCTGGCATCTGACAAGCAGTGGGAATATATAGTCGATCTGGAAGTATGGGAAAAGGACAAGATTGAAATACAATCTATTACAAGATGGCTTGACCTGCTCTTTAAAGTAGACCCGAATCGCTTTATTAAATGGTTTCTCCACCAGAAGACGGATTTTATGGAATCCTATTTGTTCAAAAACATTGAGGTCATGGTCAGGGAAACCGATCAGGATCCATCTGAAATTGGTGATGAGTTTTTCACTTATGACGATACTTTTTATGTTAGGTTTCTCGACGACCCCTTTGACCTTGAACCCGGTGAACATGAATCAGGCAAGACCATAAAAAAACAGCGCGACGCCTTTCTTTCAAAATTTTTCGAGACCCTTGCAGCTTTTGATCACGTCACATATCAGAATGTCCTCATGGAGTCTTCCCACGTTATCCCGGCAGAATCTGATGAAGAAGCCTATCGACAGCGGAATGTAAGACTGGCGGAAAAAGGATTTTTACCATATGAAGAAGCCATAGGCATATATCAGCCGTTAAAAGCGCAAGATTTTGAAAAGCAGAGCCCAAAATTTACCGCAACAGACCCTGAACGGAAGCTGTTTCTACCTGTTCCGCTTTATTCTGCCGGTATGCTGGAAAAAGAGAGTCTTTTTACCGATGCTTTGAAAAGGATAGAAATAGATGATGTTTTAGATCAGATTCAGACTGAATTTGCAGGTCTATGTAATCAGATTATCGCTGCTGATCAAAAAAACATCAGAGAAAGGGATGAATTAAAAAGTATCGTTCAAAAAGCCTGCGGCTACCTTAATGTAGGACTTGAGCAGTTAACTGAAGAGGACAGTGAGCTTGATGTCAACCGCAGCACAGCATTGATACAGAGTTATCCTCTTTCCAATATTTTTAAGGTGGGATACGGTCTTGCCCTGGAATTGAAATGGCGGGCCGAAAAGTGGCGAAAAAAAAGCTGGTTTGAAAAAGAAGGACTGCTGCTGAGCTTCTGGGGCGAAGACTGGCTGGGTGTGCTGGGAGGACTTTTGATTAAAAAACCGCTGTTTTATGACAACTACAAAACAGGTGTTCTTTACAGGGAATTTATTTCCATGGAAGACATCAAAAAGACTGAAAACGCCTTAAACGAAATTATCGCTTTTGATGAACTTCTTTCCCGGATGACAATACAGCTGGATCCTGTTGCAAATGGTTTCATAACCTACAAAAA
>JAZFVY010000024.1:0-7192 GCA_036447975.1 Desulfobacterales bacterium | reverse complement strand
AAAAACAAAATCTCCAGAAAGTACAGATATATTGAAGAATCAGTAGTGCAGATGTGTTGCCTAATGTTGCACCTGCAACTTATTTGAATCTATAGCTGATTTAGTTTGTAAATCAAGCATTTTTAGGGCTTCAATTTTGCTAAGTTCAAGGCAGAAGTCGAGCATTTGCTGTCGTTAGGATGAATCACTATATATTGAGTTTTTCGACCTCAATACGGATATTCTCAAGAAAGGATAATCGGTTGAGATATTCGTTTGATATCAAATAAATTTAGTCAGTTGCGATACATAGCAGGTATCAACACCTTGCCATAATTGTGCAACCTCAATATATGGGCTTTTACAAATATTGTAAAATTATTTCCCGCCATGGCTTCGGAGAAGCTCGGCTACCGCCTTGTTGCCCTTACTATCCGCATAGTTCAGAGGAGTTGAGCCGTCTTTATCTTTGGCGTTAACATCCGCACCCTTGGCAATGAGAAGCTCTGCTATATCATTGAGGCCCTCATTAATCGCCCAGTGCAGAGGAGTTCCGCCGTCTTTACTTTTGGCTTTAACATCCGCACCCTTGGCAATGAGAAGCTCAGCTATATCCTTGTGGCCCTTATTAATAGCCCAGCCCAGAGGAGTTCCGCTGTTTTTATCTTTGCCGGCGTTAACATCCGCACCCTTGGCAATGAGAAGCTCGACTATATCCTTGTGGCCCTTATAAGTCGCAAAGTGCAGAGGAGTTGAGCCGGAACCTTTTTCGGCGTTAACATCCGCACCCTTGGCAATGAGAAGCTCGACTATATCCTTGTGGCCCTTTGTAGCCGCCAAGTGCAGAGGAGTTGAGACGGTTTTATTTTTGGTGTTAACATTAGTTCCGTTTTCGGCCAAGAACTTTACAGTCTCGATGTGTCCCCGTAACACCGCCTGGTTCAGGGCGGTATCACCATTTTTATCCTTAGCGTTAACATCCATCCCTGAATCCAAAAATAGTTTTAATGCCTCGGTATCATTATTTTTTGAACTCTCCACAAATCCCGTCTCGGAGTACGGTATACCCTTTCGTTCCAGTTCCTTACGACCGGGGTCGCTACATCCCGCAAGAAAGACAAGCAAGGCAAACAGCAAACCAGTCGCCTTCATATACTGAAATAAAACTTTGGTAGTTTTCATCTCTCCCTTCCTCCTTTCGTTTATATGCACTGACAATGGTGAAATACAGATGGTAAATAGAAGCAAATAGCAGATTCTCGTACATCTAAATTGGTTTGATAATCCCCTAATGTATAAAAGGCAGAAAAATCAGATAGTAAGGAGTACTTTAATGAATCTCCCCGCAGCAAGCTACAGTGAATTAGCGAGTTAAATGTCTGCAGAATAAGAGTTGGTACACAGTGGAAATCGACAAGAGATGTAGGGCAGACTTAATTTTTCGTATTCATTTGTTGAATTTCGTTCATAGCATTGAACAATTTACATGTCAAATGGTAAATTGTTTAATATTTCAAATACATACATGCTACATTGTGGTATTGATTGGTGGGGTAAAACGATGGAAAAAAGAGATATGCCAAAGTGAAGATTTGTTGCCTGAATCGCGCATTTCCAAAATTTGATGATTTCGTTTCGAAATCAACAAAAGTACAGATCTCTTGCCATGATCTGATAAATAGGTCAACCTGAGATATGTAATGAAGATCACAACCTAGCTAGAACCTGCGATAAGAGAATAGTATCAAGAAAAGCTCGGCAAGGAAGCCATGGAAAATACCCTACTCATTGTCTGAATTTGTGACGTGAGAATTGAGAAATCTTTGCACAATATTTGCGTGCATAATGGTTGTTTCGTTTGGAGGATTAACCCGCATTTCTCATGAAGAATTTATTTTGGGTATAAAAAAAACAAGATACCGATTTAAAATCAAGCGATTGTATTAAAGTAGGGCGTCTTTGATTGAATACACACAGTTTTGATGAATCCTATCATTTTATAAATAAATTCTTCATCAAAGACGAGCCTGAGCAACACAGGAACTGCGTTATTCAGCCCTCGAAGTAAAATACAACGTCTTCAGGCTGAAATGCCTTGTTCCTGATCCGCTCAGTCTCGTGAGAAAACCGGGTTATAGGGGTATTGACGGAAAAGCAGTCCGGGTCGATTAAGCGGGTTAAAATTTATCATAGGCTATCATTTCAGGTTCCACCCCGAGGCTGTCGAGCATATCTTCAATGGCATCAACCATCATGGGCGGACCGCAAAGATAATATTCAATTTCCGTGGGGTCATCGTGTTTGCTGAGGCAATTGTCAAGCAGACACTGGTGGATAAAACCGGTCATCCCTTTCCAGTCGTCCCCTGGCTTGGGATGGGAGAGGGCAACATGGAATTCAAAGTTCTCGTAATCTTTTTCCAAATCTTTAAATTCTTCTTCAAAAAAGATTTCCATTTTTGATCTTGCGCCATACCAGAAGCTGATTTTACGTTTTGTTTTCAACGTGTTAAGCTGGTGAAGTATGTGGCTTCTCAGAGGAGCCATTCCAGCGCCGCCGCCAATAAAGCACATTTCCTTGTCAGTTTCTTTTACAAAAAACTCTCCATAAGGTCCGCTTAAGGTGACCCTGTCACCTGGTTTCAGGTTGAAAATATATGAAGAACCAACTCCGGGAGGCGCTTCTGAAACACCGGGCGGTGGTGTGGCAATCCGGACAGTAAAACGTAAAATGTTCTTTTCACTGGGCGGATTTGCCAGGGAATAGGCCCTGAATATCGGCTCTTCCGTCAATGCATGCAATCCCCATAGGTTGAAGGCATCCCATTCAGGTCTGAACCGTTCGGCAACCCTGCATCTGAATTCTGAAAAAGACAGCTCATATTCCGGAACATCGATCTGAATGAAGGCACCGGCCTTAAATTCAAGTGTTGAACCAGGATTGAGCTTTAGAATAAGGTCCTTGATAAAGGTTGCAACGTTTTCGTTTGAAACAACAATGGCGTTATATTTTTTTACATTGAAAATTTCCTCCGGTAGTCGGATCTTTAAATCTTCCTTAACTTTTAACTGACAGGCAAGACGGACATTTTCCTTTTTTTCCCTTCGGGTTAAATGTGCTAGTTCAGTCGGCAAGAGACCTCTTCCCCCTTCTTCAACCACGCACTTGCATGTTCCGCATGACCCGCCGCCGCCGCAAGCCGATGGAAGTAAAATTTTATTCTCTGACAGAGCAGACAAAAGTGTTGTACCGCCTGTAATCTTCAGTCCTTTCTCCTCGTCATCATTGACGACGATAACGCAGTCATCCTTTTTCACCACCTTGGCCTCAACCAGCAGAAGGAGTCCCACAAGGATGAAAATAATAGATGCAAATACTGTAATGCTGATTACGTAAATCATAATGATATCCCTGAAAAAAGCATAAACCCCATGGCCATAAGACCGGCGATAATCATGCTGATGCCAAAGCCTTCAAGGCCTTTGGGAACATCGGCATATCTCAGTTTTTTTCTAATCCCTGCCATGGTGGCAATGGCAAGCATCCAGCCAAGACCTGAACTAAACCCGTAAACAACCGATTCTACGAAATTATAGTCGCGCTCCACCATGAACAGAGAGGTTCCCAGAATCGCGCAGTTAACTGCGATCAAGGGAAGAAAAACTCCCAAAGCAATATACAGTGGCGGTGAATACCTGTCTATAATCATTTCCAGGGCCTGGACCATGGCTGCAATGACGGCTATAAATATAATAAATTTTAAAAAGCTGAGATCAACCCCCGGCAGACCCGCCCATGCAAGAGCCCCTGGCGCCAGAAGATAATTATAAACCAGCCAGTTGGCCGGAGTTGTAATTGAAAGCACAAATGTCACTGCAAATCCCAGACCTATGGCCGTCTCCAGGTTCCTGGAAATGGCAAGAAAAGAGCACATTCCTAGAAAGTATGCCAACAGGATGTTTCCTACAAAGATGGAATTTAAAAAAATGCTGATGAGGTTTTCCATTGTTTTATTCGCCTTCGCCATAAAACCCTGCAGCTTGCTGCAGGGATGAATGGCGTGGTGAACCGCGTCGAAGCTCGTCAGAGCGAAGACGGATCTATCTCGTAAACGTGCTACGATTTCGGATTGGCTACGGCGCAATTCCGCTTTGATACCCCGCAGCTTGCTGCGGGGAGCTTCATTCTTTTGAAACGGTTTTCTGAAGCCATACAATAAAGCCAATGGCGATAAAGGCGCCGGGGGCTAAAACCATAAACCCCATGTTTTCATAACCTGCGGCATAAAAAAGATCGGGAATCACCTGAAATCCAAAAAGTTTCCCGGCGCCTAAAATTTCCCGTATAGCCGCCACTGTTATCAGAATCTGACTGTAACCCAGTCCGTTGCCAATGCCGTCCAGCATGGAAAGTACCGGCGGATTCCCCAGGGCATACGTTTCGGCTCTCGCCATGATAATACAGTTTGTAATAATAAGACCTACGAAAATGGACAGTTGTTTGCTGATATCATACAGAAAGGCTATAAGAACCTGATCCGCAACAATTACAAGAGTGGCAATTATCGTAAGTTCTACGATAATCCGGATATTTCGGGGAATAAGGTTACGTATCAGAGAAACCGACAAATTGGAAAAGGCCAGGACAAAGGTAAGTGCAAGACTCATGACTATGGCGGTTTTTAACTGGACGGTAACGGCCAGGGCAGAGCATATCCCAAGGATTTGTCCGGAAACGGGATTGCTTTCCCAAATCGGGGTAAAAAATACTTTAAAGGCTTTCTTTCGTGTGATTTTCATTTTTTCTTGTTATTCCTGAATCTTTCAAAAAGGGGTTCATATTCTACAAGCGTCTCTTTTAAACCCGCAGAAAGGAATTTTCCTGTCAAAGTGGCACCACTGATACCGTCGACATAGTTTTTATGCCGGGATTCCGGTATCCTTCCTTTGACAGCCCCCTTTGAAATGGAAACGGAGACAAGGTTCCCCGCATCGTCCAGGATTTTTTTGCCGGCAAAATTTTTCTGAAACCAGCTTTTTTCGATTTCTCCCCCAAGACCTGGTGTTTCCGAATGGCTGTAAACCGTAAATCCTTCAACTGTTGCGCCGTCATTTTTTATGGCCAGATATCCCAATATTCTTCCCCAAAGCCCCCTGGAATCGATTGGTATGATATAAGATTGTATTTCGTCCTGCTCTTGATGAAGATAAACAAAAAGATCATTTTCGGTTTTTTTCTGTTTAGAAACGATCTTTCCTTCAAGATCGACCCAAATTTGCCTGATGTTATCCGCGTATAGTCTATCTATTGTGTCTTGAGAAAGTTTTTGTTTATCACTAATCAGCCCCACGGATTTTAAAATATTTTTCTGCTTGTCGATGGCGATGTTTTTGAGCTGATACTCTTTGAGCCCCGTGGAAGCCAGTGTCAAAAGACTGCCGCATAAAATACTCATTACTGCGGCAAAGATGATCGATTTGACGTAATTAGACATTTGGCACCCTTTTCTTTATTCTGATCTGGATCTCAAAGTGATCCAGCAAAGGGGTGAACAGATTCATAAAGAGAATTGACAGCATAACCCCTTCAGGGAACGCGGGATTGAAAATGCGTATCAAGACCGTCAAGACACCGATGGCAAAGCCGTAAATCCATTTTGCCGTATTCATTCCCGGAGCGGTAACCGGATCGGTTGCCATATATGTTATCCCGAATGCAAATCCGCCCATTACCAGGTGATAAAACGGATTAAGAGAAAGCATCGGTATGGGTGAATTACCAATAAAAAGATTGAAAATATATCCCGGGCATGCCGCAGTCAATACACCCAGAACACCTCCTATCATGATTCTGTAGTTTGCAATACCGGTAAAAATCAGTATAGAAGCACCTATCAGGCACATCAGAGCGGATGTTTCACCGATGCTCCCAGGATATGTGCCGAAAAAGAGTTTAGGAAAGGTAAAACCCGCTTTTGCCAGTGTATCTACAATAAGATCAAATGATCCTTTAACAGCCGAAACCGCAAGAGGTGTTGCCCCGCTGACGGTGTCAACCAGAGAGGATTTCACACCGCTTACCACAGTCCATACTGTTTCGCCGGTCATCTTTCCGGGATAAGCAAAAAACAGAAACGCCCTTCCGGTTAATGCTGGATTTAAAAAGTTTCTTCCAGTCCCACCGAATATTTCCTTGCCGATTACAACACCGAAAGAGATGCCGACAGCAACCTGCCACAGGGGAATCGTAGGCGGGAGGGTAAGGGGAAACAACAAACCTGTTACCAGAAAACCTTCGCTTATATGATGTTTTCTTATCGATGCAAACAGAACTTCCCAAAAGAATCCAACTACGTATGAAACTATAATGATGGGCAGGACAATCCATAGTCCTTTTAGAATAACGGCAGTAAAGTTAAGAGGAAGACCGGATGCAAGATTGGACTGGTAGCCGGTGCTATATATCCCGAAAAAAAGTAGCGGCATTAGAGCCAGAATCACGATACTCATAAGGCGCTTCAAATCAAGACTGTCGCGTACATGGGGATCGTTTTGAGTTATATTGCCGGGTATAAAGAAAAAAGTCTCGGTTGCCTCAAAAAGGGAGCTGAGCTTTTCTAATCGTCCACCTTCGGTAAAATGCACTCTTTTGGAATCGAAAAACTTCTTTAGCAGCTCCATAATTATAACTGTTCCAGATAATACGCTTTCTTTGTCTTCTTCAGGGTTTCGCAGAGTTCTACCTTTGAGGGGCAGACATAGGTGCACAATCCGCATTCCACGCAGTCTAACATACCGTGGCCAAGGGCATCCTCAATTTCATCAGCCAAAATACATTTATAAGTAAACTGTGGCAAAATATCGACCGGGCAGACTTCGGCACATGATCCGCAGTTTATGCAAGCCCGCTCTTCACCATGAAAGTTACAGTCCATGGGCAATGTTGATTTGTTAAAAAAAGATAAAAATGCCCTGGACCGGCTCGGCTTTCTGAAACCCGGTCTCATAAATCCGAAAAACTCTTTTTCAGCGCCTTCCGGTATAAGCACCAGGGATGTTTCGTAAAATCCCATATAGGAATCTTTTGTACCGATATACCCCCTGAAGATTCCGCCGACGATGTACCGGGCCTCCATTGTGTAGTCAGTGCGCCCGCGGATAAGATGATCAAGTGGAACACCGGCCCTGGTCAGTATGTGTTTTTTCTCGTTAAC
>JAZFVY010000023.1:0-9317 GCA_036447975.1 Desulfobacterales bacterium | reverse complement strand
CGCACCTGATTCATGGATACTTTACGTGATATCTCCCGCTCCATGGATGTTATCCCCATATTATCAAGACCGCAGGGATTTATCCACCCGAAAGGTTTCAGTGAGATGTTGACGTTGAATGCCATGCCATGGAAGCAAATACCCCGTCTAATGGCTATCCCGATGCTACCCAATTTATTATTGCCTACCCATACTCCCCTGTTAATTGGATTCCTATCAGCCTTGATTCCCCAGTCTGCAGCGGCCCGAATCATGACCTCTTCTAGTTTTTCAACATAATCGACCACTCCCAGCTTGGCAACTTGCAGATCAATGATGGGATACACGACGAGTTGACCAGGTCCGTGAAAAGTAATGTTGCCGCCCCGTTCCACTTGTACTACGGGAATGCCTGCTTTTTCCAGAAAATTTGCGGACACCGACAGATTGTTCAACCCGCCCCTGCGACCAATGGTGAAAACAGGGGGGTGCTCCAACAACAAGATAATATTATCATTGACAATTTTGTCCTTTCTTGCTGCCACAAGATTGCTCTGCAACTGCCATGCTTCCCTGTATTCTGTAACAGGAAGCTCGATACATAGCCACTTTTTGCCTTGATGGTCGTGCATCAGACAGTTGTGGCTTGTACTCGATTCAGATGTGCCCATGATCGTTTGCATTGTAAATGTACTCTTTATTATGCTGTCCATTGCAAAGCACTGCGAGTTGCCTGGCACCTGCTTCCGTTACGAATGGGTCATCGAGGCAGAAAGAACCAGGGAAGGGCAATGGACATCTCGTACAATTTGAGACATGGATGGATAGGCAGTAATAGCCTCTAGAAAAACAACAACCGGCTTTGATGATTCAAAGGATTGTGTTTCATAATAAATAGAGCAACCATCTTTTGTTATAAAATGTGGCATTTTAACTAAAGCGATACCGGGTTCTCTATTCTTATCCCGCAAGACATGGCTTACGCGCCGCTGTTACCTCATCCAATCTTGTTACCTTGCAGCTCTTTGGCGCTTCATGCAGTATGTCAGGGTCTTCCTTTGCCTCACCCACAATGGCCTTGAACGCTTCAATAAACTGATCGATATCATCTTTGGACTCTGTTTCAGTAGGTTCGACCATAATGGCCCCGTGTACGACCAGGGGAAAATATATTGTGGGAGGATGGAATCCGTAATCCATAAGTCGCTTGGCCATATCAATGGTTGCAATTTTTTGAGCCGCTTGATTTTCATCGGAAAAAACACATTCATGCATACAAGGCCTATCATAGGGAAGGTGCAATGTGCCCTTTAACATTTCCTTGACATAATTTGCGTTCAAAACAGCAAGCTGGCTGGCCTTTTTCAGATTCTCTGCCCCCATGCTGAGAATATAACTGTAAGCTTTTATGATGACACCGAATGCTCCATAAAAGGCTGAAACCTTGCCTATGGATTCAGGATAATCTTCGGCAAGTATATATCTGCCGTTTTCCTCGACCACGCGCGGGACAGGCAGAAATGGTTCAAGATGCTTTTTGACGCTCACTGGACCTGAACCGGGCCCTCCTCCCCCATGGGGCGTTGAAAAGGTCTTGTGTAGGTTAAGCTGCATTACGTCAATCCCGATGTCACCCATCTTTACAACACCCATGACGGCATTCAAATTTGCACCGTCACAATAGACCAGCCCGCCTTTAGAGTGGACGATTTCGGCTATCTTCTGGATGTTTTCTTCAAAGAGACCAAGAGTGTTGGGGTTGGTTACCATGATGCCGGCTGTATCTTCGTCCATGATCTCGGCAATGGCCTCAACAGAAAGGATTCCCTGTTCATTCGATGCTACGGGCACAGGACGATAGCCGCACAGCGCTGCGCTGGCGGGATTTGTGCCGTGTGCGGTATCCGGAACGATGATTTTTGAACGCTGCATTCCCTGCTTCTTATGAAAGGCGTAAATAATGAGCATTCCTGTAAGCTCTCCATGGGCTCCAGCCGCAGGTTGAAGGGTTGTTGCGTCCATACCGGTGATTTCGTCAAGATATTTCCCAAATTCAAACATCATCTTGAGTGCCCCCTGGGACAGGCCGGTTGGCGCCAGGGGATGTGCCCCGGAAAATCCTGGAAGGCTTGCCTGTTTTTCATTTGTCTTCGGACTGTACTTCATGGTGCATGAACCTAACGGGTACATACCGGTATCCACACCGAAATTCCACTGGGACAGCCTGGTGTAGTGGCGTACAACATCCACCTCGCTCAAATCAGGAAAGTCAGGGCCTTCGCCAGTGAGTCCCTCATCCAGAGAGCACGGTTCAACGTCGCGCCGGGGAATGGAAAATCCGTATCTTCCCCTTTTCCCTTTTTCCCAAAGGAGCGGTTCATTAAGTATCAGACCTGTTGTACCTAAAGATTGTTTCATGATTTAACCTCCCTAATCAATGCATCCATGTCGTCCTTGGACCTGGTTTCCGTCACACACAAAAGGTAATGGCTGGAAAGTTCAGGATAGTAAGGAGCCAGGGAAAGACCTGCTACTATCTTTTTCTCTAAAAGACGCTTGTAGGTGGCTTCAAAGCCGGAAGGAAATTCAACGACGAATTCATTGAAAGTAGGGCTGTCAAAAGTGATGGTAAATCCCGCCTTTTTTAGTTCCATTTTTAAATACTCAGACTTGTCATGGTTGAGCCGGGCGAGTTCCCGTATGCCGGTACCCCCGACAGAGGCCATATACATGGCAGCCGCCAGAGCACAGAGGCTGTTATTGGTACAAATATTGGAAGTCGCTTTTTCCCGGCGAATGTGCTGCTCTCTGGTAGCAAGGGTCAGCACAAAGCCTCTTTTCCCATCCAGGTCTTTAGTTTTACCAACGAGTCTGCCGGGCAAGCTGCGCATGTGCTTCCTGGTGCTTGCGAGCATCCCCAGTGCTGGTCCGCCGAAGGAACGCGGGATACCGAGGCTCTGCCCTTCCCCACCTACGATGTCGGCGCCCTGACTCCCTGGACTTTTTAAGAGTCCGTACGCCAGGGCTTCTGTAAAGGAAGCAACAAAAAGAGCATTTTTTTCATGAGCCTTGTGCCCAATGGCCTGGAGATTCTCAATACATCCAAAAAAATTGGGTGACTGGATAGCAACGGCTGCAAGATCATCCATTCCATCAAGCCCGGTGACATCTGTTAGACCGTTATCAAGATATGGAAGTTCCACAACCTCATAGCCAGTGGGCTCAAAATAGGTTTGAATCACTTGACGATATAAGGGATGAATCAGACTTGAAACGGCGACCTTTTTTCGTTTGGATATACGAATAGCCATAAGGAGTGCTTCGGCCAGGGCCGTGGAACCATCATAATGCGATGCGGTTGCCACTTCCATGCCTAGAAGCCGCGCAGCCAGCGTCTGATACTCATAAATCGCCTGTAGTGTTCCCTGGCTCATTTCCGGCTGGTAAGGGGTATAAGATGTTACAAACTCGGAACGACTTAATAGGTAAGATGCTGACGCAGGGATAAAGTGTTCATAACTGCCTGCACCCACGAAGACTTTATATTCCGGGGATACAGCCATATTGTCGGAAAGAGATGCCATGTGGTCGTTTAATTCCCACTCGCTTAACGCCTCAGGCAGCTCGAGATCGCCCCTGAAACGACAATCCTCAGGAACTGTCGAGAAAAGATTGTCAAGGTTTTCAACCCCAACAACCTGAAGCATTGAAGCAATTTCTTCATCGGTGTGAGGCAAGTAAAGCATTTACTCTGCTCCTTTCAGCTTTTCCAGGCAGGCGACATTGGTCATTAGGGTCTTCATTTCAGAAATGTCGGTAGGATTGATCTCCACAAACCATCCACCGTCGTATGGACTATTGTTTACAAGTTCAGGCGATTCTTCAAGGGCGGTGTTTACAGCAACAATTTCTCCGCTAACCGGCAAGTAACATTCACTAACAGCCTTGACCGATTCCACAGTTGCAAATTCTTCCCCCTGTTTAAATGTATCTCCTACCTGGGGCAGCTCCACGAAAACAATGTCTCCGAGCTGATCCTGAGCATAGTCATCAAGACCTACCCTGACATTGCCTCCCTCAAGCCTTGCCCATTCATGATCCTCTGCATAGCGAATGTCATCTGGTAAATTTAATTCATTGATTTCTTTCATTACCTTTTGCTCCTTTTTCTGCAATTCATTTTTATTTAACTTTTTACGGTATAATCTGGACGACTGTCGCCGTAAGAATAGAGCGAAATATCATAGAACAGACAAAAACGCAAATACCATATTGTATTTTATAGTATAGATATTTCCTTTTTTCCCCCCACCCGAACCCTCTCTCTTCTGTATCTATCAGGTATACACATTTTCTGCTTCTTAAGTTGACGAAACGTTTTAACCTTGATATTAAAAAAGGCTTTATGATTATGAGACCTCCTGTTGAGGCGGTTTTGATATGTTCACCCTATCGTTGCATAAACAACACTGTGAGATTCGTATAAAACACCTAAAGTAATAGCTTTGCCACAATTTATAAGCCATTAACAGGACACAACTGACGGTAGGTTCCAGCTAATGATGCTTTTTCACCGAGTTTTTTACCCGTTGGGAAAGCCGATGACACCCCATTTCCTTTGTTGTCAGGGTTTCGCAGTAATTTACTACGGCTTCAACCCTGACGCCTCGGATCTGGGGCATCATCGACTTTTGCAACGTTAGGGTTCATACTTCAGGGTTTTTTTGCAACGAAAGGAGATGATTGATGAGCGAACTTCTACGAACAGTTTTCTATGACCGGCACGTGGCCTTGGGCGCCAAGATGGCGGAATTTGTCGGCTGGGAGATGCCCATATTCTATCCCACCGGTATAGTTCAGGAGCACCTGGCTACACGCAAGGAGGCAGGAATTTTTGACGTTTCTCACATGGGCCGATTCATCATCCGGGGTACCGGAACGCTGAAATTTCTTCAACACGTCTTGAGTAATAACGCCGAAGCACTCGATATCAGAGAGGTGGGTGCTCAGTACACCATTATCCCAAACAAGACCGGCGGGGCTGTCGATGACTCGTATCTCTATCGCTTTGTCCAGGACGAGTATCTGCTGGTGGTCAACGGCGCCAACCGAAAGAAGGACTGGGATCACTTCCTGTCGCTTCTGAACGATTTCGACAACGTCGAACTTACCGACAACACCAAAGAGATTGCCATGCTTTCGCTGCAAGGACCGAAGTCGCGAGAAATTCTTGAAGAGATTGTCGAGTCCGGCCCGCTCCCCGAGCCGATGCGAAACGCGGTTAGCATCGTGACCATCTCCGGTATCAAGGTAAAGTTGGCCCGCACCGGTTACACTGGCGAGCCTGTGTCTTTTGAGCTCTTTGCCAGCCGAGAGGAAGGTCCGATGCTGTGGGACCTGCTCGTGGCAAAAGGAGCAACGCCCATCGGACTTGGCGCAAGGGACACTCTTCGGCTGGAAGCCGCTTTGCCTCTTTATGGTCATGAGTTGGGTGAAGACCCTGAAGGCAAGGAAATCCCCATATTTGCCTGTCCATTGGCAAAATTTGCTGTGAGCTTTTCGCCCCTGAAAGGCGAGTTCTTGGGCCGTGCAGAGCTGGCCAAACAACATGAGGCGTTCAAGAAGATCATCTCCCGCGATTACTCCCTCATCAATAACTTACCCCGGGTGAGCAAGCCGATCGCCGTGGCAGGTCGAGGCATCGCCCGTGAAGGTGCCAAGGTGTTTAAGAACGACAAACATGTCGGCTATGTTACTAGCGGCACCATGGTCCCTATGTGGTCCGTCGAAGGGGAGGGTCTTGAGTCAGCGCAGACCGATGAACATCAACTGCGCTCGATCTGCTTGGGATACATTGACAGTGATGTTATCGAGGACGAGAAGGTCACAATTGAGATTCGCGGCAAGTCGGTTGACGCCGTGGTTATGCCGTTCCACATGCGCTCTGAGGCCCCACCTTATTCGCGCCCAATCATCTTCGATCAACAACTTCCGGTCGAGGATCTACCGACAGGGGAAGCTCCGGCCAAAGTTCTCAGACTGCTTGAAAAAAGCATAGAGAACACTCATTGGCGACAACGAGAGTGCTTCAACCTCATCCCTTCTGAGATGACGATCTCACCGATGGCCAGACTGTTGTCGGTGATGGACCCTGCATTCCGGTACGCAGAGCATAAGAAAGTTAAGGCATTTTATGACGCCGATATATTCTACTACCAGGGCACTGATTTTATCGCCGAAGTCGAGTTGCTGCTGGATGAAGAAATGCGAAAATTCATGGGGTGCGAGAACATAGAGTCGCGTCTTGTAAGCGGGCAAATGGCCAATACCGCCGTTTTCAGCGCCATGGTCGACTACATCAATCGCATCGACCGTAAGATCGAACCACGCCGAATGCGCCAGGTGATGAGCAATCATATCGGAAAGGGCGGACATCTAAGCGCCCAGCCCATGGGCGCGTTAAGAGACTACGTTGCCCGGAACCCGCATACAGAACGCCCGGCTGTGGTTAATTTCCCTGTGCTGCCCGATAACCGACACAAGATCGATGTGGCGGCCGCGCTGAAATTGATCGATGAGCATCGGCCGGAACTTATCATTTTTGGCAAGAGCATGGTCATCCACAAGGAGCCGGTTGCCGAGATCCGCCAGTTCCTCGACGCTCAGAACATAGACGCGGTGGTGATGTATGATATGGCCCATGTGTTGGGGCTCATCGGTCCCCACTTTCAGGAGCCCTTTGCCGAAGGGGCAGATCTGGTGACAGGATCGACGCACAAGACCTACTTTGGAACACAACGTGGCGTTGTGGGCAGCCGGTTTCAGGAAGATGAAGAGCGCTACGAGCTTTGGGAGGCTCTGCTTCGACGAGCCTTCCCGGGGTCAGTGTCCAGCCACCATCCCGGCACGTTGCTGGGACTGCTCATAGCCGCTTACGAGATGAACCACTTCAAGGATGAATATCAGTCAAAAGTTATCGCCAATGCCAAGGTCTTCGCCCGGGGATTGAAGGACTGTGGACTCGATGTTGTCGGTGATCCAAGCATCGACTTCACCGAAACCCACCAGGTATTGCTAGATGTTGGCTACAGCCGTGGTCCGGAAATCGCCGACCGGCTCGAAGCCAACAACATCATTTGTAACTTCCAGGCGAATACCGATGAAGAAGGGTTTACTGCCTCCGGGGCTTTGCGGACGGGTGTATCTGAGATGACTCGCTTCGGCATGGAAGAGGACGACTTTCGTGGCTTGGCTGTGCTGATCCATGACATAGTGAAGAACAATAAAAATGTCACTAATGAGGTCAAAGCGCTCCGGGAACGGTTCAGCGAACTTAAGTTTTGCTTCCGCGGTGACGAATACGCTGAGTTGTTACAGAAGCTGCATGAGCTGTTGTAAAGAACCGGATGAATGAAATGACACAGTATTCTCGATGCTATGCCGTCATGGTGAAGACGACTCGGAAGAGG
Organism: Desulfobacterales bacterium; assembly: GCA_036447975.1. GTDB lineage: Bacteria > Desulfobacterota > Desulfobacteria > Desulfobacterales > UBA11574 > JAUVVL01. Next base: position 1,869 of record JAZFVY010000023.1, on the reverse strand, counting down.
ACATCTCAGGTTCCATGGAGCGATGAAACTCTTTATCTATAGCTAGAACCTCTTTCATCCTTATGGAATCAAGAAATGTCTTATAAATGATGTCATTCCTGTGTAAGGGTTTGCCAAGCAGTTTCTGCTCGAGGAGGGATAGCGCTTCAATGGATTTATCACAGACCGGGTAGCCCCTGTCGTCGAGATGTATAATCGGGTCGAATGAGACCCTGGAAATATTGTTGATATCCACGAGCTTGATATCTCCAGGGCGGGTAAGGAAAAGGTTCCCCACGCCTGCAAGATCCGGGACATGATTTGTCTCCATGATCATTTGCTTGATTTTTCCTATGAAGTTTGCAGCCTTTTCCCGCATGATGTGGATCCATCGGTCGGTTATCATAACCGGGTCATCAACTTTTTCAAAAACCATGTCATACAAAAGTGAAACCATTTGGTCTTTGCCCAAATGGCTCCATGGTTCCAACACTGCGCCCTTTACATACTCCTGAAGGCCGCAAAGGATGAGCTCGCGCTTACCTTGCCTTATATAATCCACGATGAATTCATTGGACCTGGCGAGATTATCAGGAGACAAGTAAGTTTCAATGGTTTTTACTCTTCTTACCTCTTCCTCGGCGTTTTTTAGGGCGTTGAATCTGGTTCTGAATATCCTCAACATATTTAAAGGTTGGGCCCTCGGATACAACTTTAAACCGTCGAAGACGATCCCTTTCGTTTCATTTTCCACATCCTTCGGGTCCAATACCTCCATGATATGAGAGCGCATTCCTTGGCGATAATGCCTCCTGTAAACATAGGTTCCTGGGTCTCTGATAAAGTTCAGCCCCAATACATCTTTGTGGTCTATATATGGGTTGTCTCTTATATCATCTATCATGTTAGAAATCGTTTTACCTTATCGATTACCTTAATTAAAGAGGCATTATTATCTAGTGTCCATCCAGAAATAATAGATTTTGGTTCAAGACAAGGCCGCAGGATTTTTTCGACCGCAGTCGTATTGCGCCTACGTCGAGGATCGAAAAAATCCGAGAACGCAGTATTGGGCCGAAAGATGCTGTTTCTGGATGGACACTATCTATTTTGCCCGACCACAAAAGTCAAATACTGTTTTTTGCGCTAATTCATAAGCTGGAAAACCTTTCAATTTCCTTTTAAACTATACCCTAATTGATCGTAAACAAAACGGGAAAAATATTTTATGTGTTTAATTTTATTATGCATTTTGTAGGTTTGGATGTATTTTCGTAACTCTTCTATAAGTGAGATATACATTTTAGAACAAAATCCCTTTTTGTTTACCCTTTGGGCTTCGCTTTCAGCTACGACCCAACAGGTCGGGAAAGCCGATGATACCCCATCTCCTGCGTTATCAAAGACTCGCAGTAGACGACTACGGCTTCGCCCTTGATGCCTTGGATCTGGGGCATCCTCGACTTTCGCTCAATTAGGGTGTAAAATTAACCGGCAACGAAAACCTGTGATATTCATACCATATAACAAACGGGTCCGGATTGAATGTATCTGCATTGAGGCCGAAAAACTCAATATATAGTGATTCATCTTAACGACAGCAAATGCTCGACTTCTACCTTGAACTTAGCAAATTTGATGCCCTAAAAATGCTTGTTTTACAAACGAAATCTGCTATCAATTCAAATAACTTGCAGGTGTAACATCAGGCAACAAGTCAATCATTCAAGCCCTCTATTTTATTCTACTATGCCTTCCTATTTGTCTGCCTCCTAAATCACCCAAAATTATGTAAAGCATTTCATATTTTCAGGTAATTTATACCACAATGTCATATATTTTTCGGTTAAATAGAATGTCTAATATTGTTTTACATTGATATAACTATTT
>JAZFVY010000022.1:0-3816 GCA_036447975.1 Desulfobacterales bacterium | reverse complement strand
ACGATATGCCAGGGTTTATTTGGATCATCCTGGAACCGCCGAAATTGTTCCTCGGCTGAGGCATAGCTGGAAATTATGATCATAATAAAAAGGATAAGCACAAGCCGGAAAAGAGTTTTACAGAACCGAGCTAATTTCAAAACCCTGGATTCTGTTCGGGGGCAAGGCAAGGGGCCAGGAAAAGACCCGTCATTGTTGGAGCAGGCGGGAACTTTGCCGCGATGATCAACATGTCCTTGGGGCAAGATACGAAAGTTTTGAAAGTAGCTCATGTTACAAAAAGATTCCAGTGAAAATATCTGACCCATTAGAAAGAATAACATCTTGAATACTGATAAAATATCAAGTATAAATGCAATTTCAGCGGAAAAAGTCAAGACGGTTGTGAAAATACCCCCTTTAAAAATCTTGCAAGTTGATGTATTGATGACTTTTTATTCAAGTATTAGGTGGAATTCTTTTATAAAATACAATGAATATACTTTTGACAAACGATGACGGTATTTACGCGGAAGGGCTTTGGGCGCTCTATGAAAGATTTGCGCGCCGGCATTCCGTAACTGTAGTTGCTCCTGATCGTGAGCGGAGTGCTGTGGGGCATGGCATAACCCTGCATCAACCGCTTCGCGCAACCATGGTTAATGTCAATAGCGACTGTTTTGGATATGCTGTTAACGGAACTCCGGCCGACTGTATCAAGATTGGTCTTATGGAAATCCTCGACACCAGACCGGACATGGTGATTTCAGGAATCAATCCCGGTGCAAATGTGGGTGTTAACATCAATTATTCCGGTACCGTTGCCGCTGCCAAAGAAGCTGCTCTATACAGAGTGCCGGCAATTGCTGTTTCCTTACGAGGGCAAAAAATTATCAGCTATGATGGTGCTGCTCATTTTACAGCGATGCTGGCAGAAAATGTTTCCCAAAAGGGGCTTCCGTTTGGAACAATCCTCAATGTAAATATCCCTGATATACCCATTGATGAGGTAAAAGGTGTTCGTATAAGCAGGCAGGGAACCTCACTTTATGCTGAATATTTTGATAAAAGGGTCGATCCTCGCAACCGCACATATTATTGGCATGGACACGATTCTAAACTAACTTATGATAACCCAGATTTTGACGGTGCTGCTCTTGAAGAAAATTTTATCTCCATAACTCCGATCAAATGCGATATGACAGATTACAACATGCTTGATGATCTTAAGAGGTGGGACATCGATAAAGAGACCCTCGCCAAAATCCAGGGCGGAAGTGATAAAAGGTCAAAATAGTGTTATCCCTAATTTCTCACTACTTATTACGATCAAATGTAACTTCTCAATAAGTGATGGGGAATAAGATGATAAAAGACTCGCCCACTGATAATAAAATGTAAAATATCTGAAACTCGCATGTAAGTTAGCCTAAAGAAAAAATAGAGTCCAATCCTTTAATACCAATTGTTTATATGGTGTCATTAATATGTTAAAAGATGAATCTTGCTATTAGCTGTTTTTTCTTAAAGCTCACTAACATGGTTAAACAGTCAGCTCTTTTACATTTTATCACCAGTGAGCTCCAGAAGTTTTTGCGAAGTTACGGTCAGAGGTGTTAGGCTATGAAGAATCAGTTCATTAATGAAATCAATGCCGGTGATTTTGTGGATGACATCTTTGTGTTATCCGAAAAAATCCTGTCCCAGAAAAAGGATGGAAATAATTATTTAAATGTAACACTTACTGATAAAACTGGAACGATCAAGGGTGTGGTTTGGGATAATGTGGATCAGATTTCGGGCGGAGTATCTTCCGGCGACTTTGTACACATTAGGGGAAACGTTAATGAATACAAAGGTGCTCTTCAACTTGTTATAAAGAATATGGAAACAAGTTCTGTCGACATGGTTGACCCCTCGGATTTTTTACCGGCAACCCGCCTGGACGTCAACAGTATGTTTAAACGCCTGTTAAAGATAACAGCTTCAATGAAAACAACTTATATAAAAAATCTTATTGAAGCGTTCTGGAATGACGAGGAATTGGTTCACAAATTTAAAAGCGCACCTGCAGCAAAAAAAATGCACCACGCTTATATCGGAGGTCTCCTGGAACATACCCTGTCGATGGCCAGTCTGGCTGACAAGATTGCAGGGCATTACAGCGGGGTCGACAGAGACCTTCTGCTTGCAGGCGCGATCCTTCATGATATCGGCAAGATAAGGGAATTTGAATACGAAATCAGCATAGACTATTCCGACGAAGGCAGGTTAATAAACCATATTGTGATAGGAATCGAGATGGTCGATGAAAAACTCTCTGAAATTGAAGGATTCCCGGAAGAAAAAATGCTTTTGCTTAAGCATATGATTGTGAGTCATCATGGAACCCGGGAATTTGGCTCACCCGAACCGCCTAAAACCATAGAGGCTGTTATTCTCAATTATATTGACGAAATAGATTCCAAGGTTAAGGGCATACGTGATTTTATGGCCAATGAAGATCCAAATGAAACCTGGACCTCCTTTCACAGGTTGTTGGAACGTCATTTTTATAAAGGAAAACAATAAGTTTTTTGGCTTTTTGTAGCTTCTAAATAATTTCTGAGAGATTAGATAATAAAAACTCACCCAACAATTTATTGAGAAGTTACGCCTTTTTACCCTAAAACATTATCTAATTAATATACATGTTTATCACCCTTGAAGGAATAGAAGGTTCAGGCAAGACGACACAGGCAAGGTATATGGTTAAGTTTTTACAAAGCCGAGGACATGACTGTGTCATGACAAGGGAGCCCGGGGGCACCAGGATCGGGAAAAAGATACGAGCCATTCTCTTGGACCCTGAAAGTAAGGATATGGATCCCTTGGGGGAACTACTCTTGTATACCGCTGATCGTGCCCAGCATATCAAGGAGCTTGTTAATCCTTTTTTATCGGCCGGCAAGACTGTTCTCTGTGACCGTTTTTATGACGCCACTGTAGCTTACCAAGGCTTTGCAAGGGGACTCGACATCGGGTTAATAAACAAATTACACAAATTGATTCTTGAAGATTTAAAGCCTGATATTACATTCCTGCTTGATCTTCCACCTAAAGTGGGTCTTTCACGTGCCTGGCAGCAGATAAAAAACGGAACCAGGACCGGCATTGAAACCCGGTTTGAAGAAGAGAAGCTCCCATTTCATGAAAAGGTGCGATTAGGCTATCTTGAGATAGCACGCGTTGAGCCTGATAGGTTTCGGGTAATTGATGCATCCAGAGATAAGCATCATGTCAGGGATGAGATAATAAAAATATTGTCTGTTGAAATTGACTGAAAATTAATATTTTAGCCCTATAGAAACAATGAGTTATTCCATTCTTGATACAATCGGTAATACGCCGCTTGTCGAAATAAAGACTCTCAATCCAAATCCGAGAGTTATAATACTGGCAAAGTCGGTGCTGAGAATATTCGATTTTGAAGACGAACTCGATGACCCTGAAGTGCAACGCCTGATCAAAGAAAGAGATAAAGCCAGGTTAGAGAAAAACTGGAATCTTGCCGATAAGATTCGTGACCAGTTAAAGGCCAAGGGGGTTACCGTTAAAGACTGCAAGGTGGGCAAAGTTAATTCTCAATAAATTCTGGAGCCCACTGGTGATAAAATTTAAAATATCCGGCAACCACCGAAAGAAGTACAATGAAACCAATATTTTTCCCCTTTACTTTTATTTCTAAACCGATTGTTGAAGCACTTTCTGCTTGTTTCAAACAGACCGTCGTGTATCAAGTTTCAAGTCAAAAAGTGCCTGAAAAGATGCAGGAATGGTGTAAAAGCGGCACACTTG
>JAZFVY010000021.1:0-11347 GCA_036447975.1 Desulfobacterales bacterium | reverse complement strand
GGGATCATGGGTGACCATCAACACGGTTGCCCCTTTAACCATATCGGCGGCAAGATCCTGAAGTTTGAGCCTTGTCAATGCATCAAGCGCAGAAAAAGGTTCGTCCATCAGTATCACAGAACGATCTTCCATAAGAGTGCGCATCAGTGCCACACGCTGACGCATTCCCCCTGACAGCTCAGAAGGGAGTGAATTTAAGTATGAGCCCAAACCAGCGTCTTCTATCAGTGAAATAGCTTTTTTTCGCTTTTCGGAAGATATTTCGCCCCGCAAACGTGCACCTAAGCAAACATTTTCAAGAACTGTCAGCCAGGGTAGCAGCAGATCTTTTTGGGCCATCCATGCAGTAAGCCAATTATGACTGTTAACATCGCTAAAGCGGATTTCGCCTGAAAAGCCTTCGCGAAGGGTTCCGGAAATCAATCTGAGCAACGTAGATTTTCCGCAGCCGCTGGGTCCTATAAGGCAGGTCCATTGACCGGCTTCCACAGTAAAATTAAATGAGCGAAAGATCTCCTCATCTGGATATGCAAAAGATACATTTTCCAAAAAAACGCCCGGAGCAGACTGGCTTTTCACAGGACCGGTATCGGTTTTGGTGCTGTTATTCATACTTTTAAATATATAGTAAAATTCATTCCGTTTTAAAGTGGTCCCAGCCTGAAGGCATAAAGGATCTGATCTGTCCGTTTTGAAGGACCAGTTCCATCTCCCCTGAATCGGTTATTTCGCCAATCTGATAAAGCGGGTTCCGGAACCTATTCAAATAAGCCGCCGCGATATGATCCGCTTTATCCGGCGATATAGTGCACAGCAGGGTATAATCTTCACCCCCGGCAAGGGCATATTCAACAGGATCAAAATCAAACCAGGCACAAAACTTTTCCAGATTATTAGAAACGGGTATTTTTTCAGAATACAGACGTATGCCGACATTGCTCTCCTCGGCGATATGGCCAATATCGGAACTGAGTCCGTCACTCACATCGATTACTGCATGCACGCCGCCCTGACGTGCAAGGAATCGACCTTCCTGAAGATACGGTTTGGGTAGTAAATGGGCATCAACCAGCGCTTTTAACACGTTGGAATCCGCTTCGATATCATTTATTATCAGGTGCAATCCGGCCCTGCTGTCTCCTAAAAAACCGGTTGAGCAAATTATATCGCCATGCCGGGCGGTATTGCGGTATAATATCTCTTTCTCAAATGCAGACCCAACAACCGAGATATTTATGATTAAATCAACCTTTGAACGGGTCGTGTCACCGCCAAGAAGATTAACGTCAAATTCAGCGGCCAGTGTTTTCATTCCTTTATATAGATCTTCAAGAAAATCTATGGAGCAGTTTCCAGGAATGGCAATACTAATAAATGCTTCACGGGCAATTCCACCCATTGCGGCAATATCGCTCAGGTTGACGGATAAGGCCTTATATCCTAAGTTAAATCCGGAAGTTGCATTTCTCAGAAAATGGATCCGTTCAACAAGCAAATCAGTCGTGACAAGGATGACCTGACCGGGTGCCGGAATAAAAGCAGCAGCATCATCTCCTATTGCTTTAATAACGTTTTGAGGGCGAATTAAGCATCCCCGGCTGATTTTTTTGATAAAACCGAATTCACCTATATCTATGAAATTCACTGAAACGGCCTGCCCTCTCGAATTTAATGGTTAGGGTTTTGGATCTGTCTATGGGCGCCTTGCCTGTTGGACGATTTTTATTAAATCTCTGGCAGCTTTTTCAGGATCATCAGCTGCAACAATCGCCGACACAACCGCAACGCCGTCGGCACCGTTTTTGATAACCTCTCCGGCATTTTTTATGTTCAGGCCTCCGATGCCGACAAGGGGGATCTTTACCGATTTTCGCATTTCGCGTAGCCCTTCCGGCCCGAGAGGGGGAGATGTATCAGTTTTTGTGGGGGTCGCGTAGATCGTGCCGACCCCAATATAATCCGCGCCGTCTTTTTCCGCCCGAACGGCATCCTTGATAGATTCGGCGGAAATTCCGATTATCATCGAATCTTTTAAAATGGCTTTTGCCATTTCTATTGGCATATCGCTTTGACCAAGGTGTACGCCATCTGCATTTACGGCCTGAGCAATATCGACTCTGTCATTGATGATGAGAGGGACATTATGTCTTTTCAAATGATCCTTAATGGATAATGCCTGAGCGATGAATTCGCGTGTAGAGCAGGTTTTTTCCCTTAATTGAACGCAGGTTACCCCTCCACGAAGGGCAGCTTCAACGATATGCTGCGTTGTTCTCTCTCGTGATAATCCACGGTCCGTAGCAAGGTATAAAGTGTAATCAATATTTTCGGGTTTCATTTCAGTTTTCCTGGATCTTACAACCGTCTTTTAGTTGTTCCGGACTGATTGAATAAAGTGCATTTACCATTTCTATCATGAAACTTCCAGGTGCCGATGCTTTTTCGCCGGCAACTTCTCCGGCCAGTCCAAAAAATGCAAGGGCCGTTGCAGTCGCACTGACCGGATTTTCATCGATTGCCAGAAATGCACCGATGGTCACTGTCGCCGTGCATCCGGTTCCGGTTACATAGCCCATTAAGGGATGACCATTTGAGACACGCAGTGCGCTGTCACCATTTGTGACTAAATCAACCGGACCGGTAATGGCAAGGATGGTTTTTAGCTCTTTGGCAAGGATCTTTGCAGTCTCAGTCGCTTCTTCAACAGAGTGTATGGAATCGACACCTTTTGTCTTTGAATCTTTATGCCGAAGTGATAGTATTTCAGATGCGTTTCCTCTGATAACGTCGATGTTGGTTTGCTCGATAATTTTCTTTGCGGAATCCGTCCTTAGAGTTGTGGCCCCAGATCCTACAGGATCAAGTATAATTGGTGTTTTTTGTTCTGATGCTTTTCTTCCGGCTATTATCATTGATTCAATCCAGTCGACGGTTAATGTCCCTATATTAAGAACAAGCGCACCAGCATAAGAAACCATTTCTTCAACTTCATTATGTGCGTGAGCCATGACCGGTGAAGCCCCCATTGCCAGAAGCGCGTTTGCAGTATAATTCATTACAACATAGTTTGTTATGTTGTGAATGAGCGGTTTTTTTTCTCTTACTGCTGCCAGATTGCCGGCAGCCTTTTGCGATAAGCTATCCATATTATCACCCATTTTTGTCGTTGCTGCCATTCCAAAAAAAAGCCATTTCCATCGGGAAACGGCTTTGTTATTGAGTAGATACTGTCATTTCCCTACGCTGGAATTACCCAGATCAGGTTCAAAGGGTGTAATCTCAGGCTGAAAAGGCCACCCCTAAAGAATATGAAGTCTAAAAAATAATAGTTTATATGTACGTGAATGTCAAGTACAACCTAAAACCTGCATAAACAATCAAACTCGATGAGTAACATTTTAGCTCTTTGAAGCAAATCGATTTCAAACGAGTTTCAGGTATGATTACATTTTGTGCTGGAAACTGTTTGAGTGGATTAGGGCTCGTTATGAAAGAACCATAAGCGATTTGATTTAAAAATGAAACATCCCTTAAAACAAAAACATATATTAATAGTACGTGCAGGTTCTTTCATTACGAACCGTTATCCACGAGTTTTTTCAGTAAAAATTTAATTATACCTGAAGCGGTAATATTTTCAAAAAGCTAAAGTGTTACCTCGACGATTGCGGGATGATACCCCACCTCCCCGTTGACACGGGATCTTCGACCTGCGCTTGTCCGCCTCTGGCGGGTTATCAATGACTCTCAGCAGACTATCCCGCCTATTTAGCGGAACTTCGACCCTGATGGCTTGTCGTAGTGAAACGAAGATCCCGTTATCGGGGGATCTGGGGCATCCTCGACTTTTGCTCAATTAGGGTTCCAAAGTTCTATGGGGTCTGTATCTTCCTTGACATACATACAGATTCTTGTCATAAATTTTTTAATAATGCGAAAAACAGATAAAAATAAATCCAAAAAACCGACCATATCCTATAAGACCATTTTGGGCTTGAAGCGAGCTCCATTTTCGCCTCAGGTCGACAATATATTTTATCATACCTTTCCGTCATTTGAACAACGATTGCAAGTGCTGAAACAGCTTGTTCAAGGCCGCGATTTTCTGATTTTGGTTATCGGCGAAAAAGGGAGTGGTAAAACAACTTTGCTGAACCAGTTTCTGACTTCTGCTGATGACAACTGGAGTACCTGCAGAATCCGTGCACATTCCAAAACTAATAACGGTAGTGCCCAATTTTTAGAGAACCTCAACGGACGTCCTTCCTTCATATTGTCGGACAAACAACCTCCGATTGTGATGATTGATGATGCACATGAACTCACGATAATTGAATTGCAGTATCTTTTACGGGAAACTCAATCGCCCGGAAGCTTACGCAAGCCAAAAAGGCTGCTCCTTTTCTGCGAACCTCGCATCAAGACGGCAATGAATTCCCTTACCGGGCCGATGTCAAAAGAAATTGTTATCAATAAAATTTACATGCCTCCGATAAACGAAGCAGAAGCTGCCGAATACTTGCTCCATAGGCTCAACATTGCAGGATTCACAGGGAAGAACCCTTTCCGACTGTCGGACATCAGAGCGATATGCCGTGCTTCAGAAGGCCTCCCGGGCCTGATTAATGAAAAAGCCCATAAGCTGCTGCTCAGAAAATTTTATAAAAAAAAGGTGTTGCGTGATTCCTTCCGGATATCCAGCCTGTTTAGGATTCGAACATTCGGTTTGGTCACCAGCGGGATTGTGTTGCTCAGCCTTGCCATATTTCTGCTGTTTAGGAATTCCAACACACTCGAACTTGTCCCTAAAAAATTTTCCGCACCGGTGGCCAAAATCCAAATGGAGGATAATAGAAGAAAAACTGCTGAAACACCTTCTGCCGTCCAAGTAATCGAAACTCCAGATAAAAGAGTTGAAAAAAGCGTCCAGGCACCTTCAACACCAATAGAAACAGTGAAAAACCTCGAACCAATATCTTTAACAAAGGCAAGGGCAGTAAAAAAAGAGAGCAGCATATCATCTTCCGTTCCAAAGGAAAAAGGTAAAGAAAGCGGGAAAAAAACTTTAAGTTCGGTAATAGTGGAGAAGGAGATCTATCGCAAAAGCTGGATTCTCGCCCAAGAACCATCCCATTACACAATACAGATTCTTGGTGTACGAGATGAAAAGGCGGTTCTTAAATTCGTCGGAAAACACCGGCTCTGGAACCGGGCTGCATATTTTCAATCTGATTACAAGGGTAAGAACTGGTTTTCCTTACTTTACGGCATTTATTCCACCAGAAAAGACGCTTTGTCAGCAAAAGAGAACTTGCCGGAAGAGATCCGCAAGTCGTCACCATGGATCCGAAAAATGTCATCTGTACATAATGCGATCAATAAGAAAAAACAATAATTAACCGGTAGTCTTTTATCCTTGCCAGAAGGGTGACATTTCCCGCAGCCGCTTGATAATCGGCGGAAGTTTTTCAATGATAACGTCTATCTCCTCTTCTGTGCTGTAAATGCTGAGGCTAAACCGAATCGAGCCGTGTGCTGCAGTAAACGGTACACCCATTGCGCGTAAAACATGTGACGGTTCTAAAGAACCGGATGTGCAGGCCGAACCTGATGAGGCGCAGATGCCTAATTCATCCATCATTAAAAGGATTGATTCGCCTTCCACGTACTCAAAGGACACATTTGTGGTGTTTGGGAGACGATTCTCTATGTCTCCGTTAATTATGGTATTAGGGATTTGCTTTAATATTTCGCTTTCAAGTTTGTTTCTTAATTGTTTTACTCTGGTGTTTTCTTCATCCATGTAAGCAGCTGCAAGTTCACTCGCCTTTCCCAGACCGACAACTGAAGCAACGTTTTCGGTTCCGCCCCTGCGACCGCTTTCCTGGTGACCGCCGATCAAAAAAGGGGAAAATTTTGTTCCTTTGCGTACATAAAGGGCGCCCACACCCTTGGGACCATGAAGTTTGTGACCGGAGAGGGAAAGCATGTCCACGTCGATTTTGTTGAGATCAATGGGGATCTTTCCAACTGCCTGGACCGCATCAGTATGGAAAACAGCTCCTCCTTCTTTAACGATCCGGGAAATTTTTTCGATGGGGAAGATCACGCCGGACTCATTGTTCGCCCACATGATGGTGACAATTGCGGTATTATCTGTAAGGTTTCTATACAGATAGTCCATGTCAAGGCGCCCTTTGCTGTCAACGGGAATAAATGTCACACGGTAACCATTTTTAGAAAGATATTCAAACAGGTTTTTTACCGCCGGGTGCTCAACCCTGGATGTTATGATATGTTTCTTGTCAGGGTTCGACTGGATCGCCGCCCAGATAGCTGTATTGTCACTTTCCGTGCCGCTACAGGTAAACACGATTTCTTCAGGAGCTGCACCCAGTAGCGAAGCTACGCTTGTACGTGCTTCTTTTATATTGCGGTCCACCTTCCCTCCGAAAGTGTGCATACTGGAAGGGTTGCCGTAATCTTCCTTAAAGTAGGGAAGCATTGCTTCAAAGACTTCTGGCGCAACCTTTGTTGTGGCGTTGTTGTCAACATAGATGACCTTCTTCATGACTGTACCTCCTCGACCACAAGTTCAGGCGTAACAAGTTCTTGCAGCTTTGACTCAACATAATGTTTGAGTGTCACCTGGGATTTGCTACAGCTCGCGCATGTCCCGTGCAGCTTTACGAAGATAGTGTTTCCTTCCACGTCGATGAGTTCGATATCGCCGCCGTCTTTTTTCAGGATCGGTTTAATCTCACGCTCCAAGGTCTCTTCCACAAGTTTGATTTTCTGGATGTTAGTTAAATGTGCTGCCTCTTTCTTTACAGGATGCTTCATGCCCAGGTTCGAGTCGATGATTTCCTGGATTTTTTCATGGCAGTTGCCGCACCCTCCACCTGCCTTAACATAATTAGTCACATCTTCAATGGTTGACAGGCTGTTTTCCCTCACAGCCCGATCTATTTCAAGGTCGGTGACGCCGAAGCACTCGCATACAATTTCACCCTCAACCTTCTTTTCGGCTTCCCCACGTGAATTGGCAATCGCCTTTTCAAGAGCATCACGCCCCATTACCGAGCAGTGCATTTTTTCTTTTGGAAGACCGCCGAGAAATTCTGCGATATTTTCGTTTGAGATCTTTTCGGCTTCTTCCAGGGTCAGACCTTTAATCATTTCAGTCAGAGCCGATGAGGATGCAATGGCACTTGCACATCCAAAAGTCTGAAATTTAGCATCTTTTATCTTTTTGTTTTCGCCAAGCTTAATATAGAGTGTCAGGGCATCCCCGCATGCCAGGGATCCGACTTCTCCCACACCGTCGGCATCTTCAATCATCCCCGCGTTGCGCGGATTAAGGAAGTGATCTTTTACCTTATCTGTATATTCCCACATGACGTCCTCCTGTGTCTTTAAATCGATTAATGTCAAATTTTATAGCGGTTTGCATACCGATAGTGACATGTTAAGCATTCTCTTGCAAAAAGAAAGCCCGACATGAAAATATCTTCCGTATGACTACGGGAATTCAAAGGGTAGGATAGGTCTGGGAAAAGGGGCTTGCAGTTACTCGATCTGGCTATTTCCGGAAGCATCCTGGAAGATATTTAAACCTAAGTAGATATAGTGAAGGCCGGATGCTATTGTAAATCCGGCCGTAATATAGAACAGGGACCATTTGATTGCGTTAGCATCTGGTATTTGAGGGTTAAGAAGGGATAGAAAAATAGTCAACACCTGGACAAATGTCGTACATTTACTGACAAGCGTCGGCTTCATTTCAATACGTATACCCGCGATTGTAAAAAGGGCGATTCCAATCACGATCAGTATATCGCGGCTGAGTACAATAACCGTCAGCCAGGAGGGAATGATTTTAATAACGGCCAGACATACAAACCCAGAAGTCAATAAAAGCTTATCTGCAATGGGATCAAGATAAGCGCCCAACACACTGTACTGGTTAAAATACCTTGCAAACAGGCCGTCCAGGCCGTCGCTGATTGCTGCTACGGTAAAAACTAAAAGCGCATAGGAAAACAAATTTTTCAGAAGGAAAATTACGAAAAGGGGTGTAATGAGTATCCTAAAAATTGTTAAAATATTTGGAAAATTTATTGTCAATTTAGTGGTCTCGTAAAAAAAATGATGGATTCAAAATAGACTCACCATAAGGTTTTGAAATGGTTTATAGAACCTATCTCAAAAACAAGATTAGTGCTCAGGGCAAGGCGCGTAACGGTGAGAAAGCGGAGCATACACGTAGTATGTGAGCATTTTGAACCGTTTCGCAACACCGCCATGGGCACTTAGATTGTTTTTGAGATAGGTTCTAGTATTGTTGTTGAAAAATTCGGATTACCCGGGTATCAACTCTATCCTTAAGCGATTCTGTGATACCTCGTAAATGTTAATACCAATCGATTCAATGGTTTTCAACATCAAGTCGTCTGCAAACTCTTTGGCACTTCCTTGATAATCGACAATGATGGTAGCTTGATCAGACTTAATTTCCCTGATCTGAACTCCTTCTACGCCGGGCATATTATTGATAATACGACGAAACTTTATAAAGTTAGCAAGATTGCCGGTACCTTCAACCATGATTTCCACCATATTGGTTTGCTTTTCTTCTTTTTGCCAGGCTGCAGCAATTTCCGTAGCAAACTCTTCCCCTGCAAGTGATCCGGCACTTGAAAGCACATCCCGGTTCCCAACAGTTTCATCTGTATTTGTTGTAACAGTAGTCTGCATGGTTGATGCGATTTCTGCGCCTGTATATGTCCGAATTGCACGGGCTGTTACAATTCCCTTGAATGATCTTATGTTTTCTCCCATTAAGTTCGGTGTTATATATGTAACTGCTTTTCCAACGATCACCACGTTCGCATTGAAACGGGCGCCGAGATTAATCGCTTCCTGGTTAGTAAGATCTGGCTTGTCGTATACAGACTCAATTCTGACATTTCGAGCCATAACTTTATGATTGATGACCGGAAATCCCTTTGTTATCAAGATGTTAGACAACGAACTTGCTGAATAAGCTTTAATAAAAGCCGAATCTTTTTCCCACCAGTATTTTGGTAAAAGGTCTTCAAAATACTGCTCTGAAATCAAAAGCAGAATTCTGGGCATAGGCTTTTTACCAAGCAAAATTCCGGCACTTAACATGAGTTTCTTCAAGCTGCTGATGGAAACGGTTGCCTCCACCATTACCCTGTATTTGTTCTCGGAAGGATACTCTGCCAGCACTTTGTAACCCTGAATGAATTTTCTGGTTTTGCCATAAAGAACTTCATTGAGTATCTGAAAATTTTGAACCAGAGATTCCAGCGGCAGAAGTTCCACAACCATACTCTCTATTGAGGAAACCAGGCTGTTTGAAATTGCCTCTTCCCTTGCATTGGCTGAATCGTCTTGAAAAATTGTAGCCTTTCCAATCACTACAACCGTTTTTGAAGAAGGAACTCGGGTTTTAGCCTGAACGCTTCCAGTAAGACTCAGCAAAACTGAAAAGAAGAAGGCGGCAGACACTAATCTGATGATTATTTTAGAAGATACAGACATAGCGTTCTTACCTCCGCATATGGTGAAATCATTCGAATTTACCTATTTAAATCAAATCTCTTATGGTTTTTCCATAACGATCCCTAACCCACTCAAACGGTTTCCAATATCAAATTTAATCATGTCCGAAGCTCGTTTGAAATCGATTTGCTTCAAAGAACTAAACTGTTTCGAATAAAAAGAATAATTATAGCACACTTATGTTTTACGGGCCAGCGTATAATCGGCGAGCATCATAAGGACTTCTCTGGTTTTAGAAGGTTCGAAGACCCCAAGAGCATCTTTTGCTATTTTGACATATTCTGCTGCCAGATTTTGAGTATATGTTTGTCCGCCATACTTTTTCATCAGTTCAATCAATCTTTCGAAATCATCAACTGAAAAATCTCTATTTGTTATTATTTTTTCCATCTGGTTACGATCTCTTGCGTCTGCTACTTTGAGAGAATATATAACCGGCAATGTCAGTTTCCCTTCTTTGAGATCTGCTCCTACCTCTTTCCCAAGAACGCTTGTATCCAATGTATAGTCGAGGAGGTCATCGGCCATTTGGAAAGCAATACCCAAGTTGAAGCCGTACTGTGACAGGGCTGTTCCTTCTTCTTTGGTTGCATCTGCAATCAGGGCGCTTACAAGGCATGCTCCCTGAAAAAGAACAGCGGTTTTACGCCTTATGACTTCCATATACTCCTCTTCAGAAATGTCTAAACTACCCTTTCTCATCAACTGGTGTATCTCGCCCTGGGACATGTTTTCCGTAATTTCCGCTACGATCTTTATGATATCGGGCCGTTCTGTTTCAGCAGAAATCGAAAGGGCGCGGGCCAGTAGAAAATCTCCCACAAGAACTGCGGTGGCGCTGTCCCATATTGAATGAGCCACGGGCTTGCCTCTGCGCAATGTTGCTTCGTCCACAATATCGTCATGCAAAAGGGTGGCGGCATGCAAGTATTCAAAAATTGTTGAGAACGTCTTATCATAGTCTCCATCGTAACCACAAATTTTGGCGGAAAGGACCATAAGCAAAGGCCTTATGCGCTTGCCGCCGCTGAACAAAATATGGCCGGCGATTTTGGAGACCAGATCGAGATAGGGGTTTAAATTTTCCTCGAGGGCGGCTTCAATTTCCAAGAGGTCTTCTTTAACCAAGGCAAGGATTTTATGCTTCAGGTCACTCATTCAATTTCTCCTGCAAGATCATATTCATAAGCTTCTGTGATCATAACGTTGACAAAGGAGCCGATCTGCAATTTATCAGTATGAATATAGGTAATACCATCGACTTCCGGAGCCTGAAAAAATGTACGACCGATGAAAAGATTTTCTTCGGTTTTCTCTTCCACAAGAACGTCGTATACTCTGCCGATGTGCTTGCGGTTATTTTCCAAAGATATTTTTAACTGGCAAGACATAAGCTGGTCGTGCCGATCTTTTGTCACGCTTTCCGTAATATGGCCGGGAAGTCTGTGAGACGGAAGATCATCGGAATCAGAATAAATAAAAACCCCCAGATGATCGAAACGGACATCCTTGACAAAGGCTAAAAGTTCTTCAAAGTCTTTATCAGTTTCTCCGGGAAAACCAACGATTACGGTTGTCCTAAGGGCGGCATCAGAATCAAATGATCGGATTTTATCATAGAGTCTGCGAAGGTCGTCTGAGGTATAATTGCGTCCCATTTTTTTTAAAATACTGTCCCTAACATGCTGAATCGGAATATCAAAATAAGAGCATATGTTCTGGTGTTCAGCAACAGTTCTGATAAAAGTTTCATCTA
>JAZFVY010000020.1:0-4522 GCA_036447975.1 Desulfobacterales bacterium | reverse complement strand
GGTTCTATGGCTTCCAGCTCGCCAATGTCTCCGATCATTTCCGCTGCCTTTAAGCGGACACGTTGCGGTTCAGTTGAATCTAAAAGTATTCTGGCCACCGTAACTCCGTCTTTGGCCATATAAGCGTCAGTAAGAATAGAAAATCCTTTCTTTATTTTTTCTTTCAGCATTTCCTGGTCTGCCAGAACCTGTTCGTCGATGATTTGTCCCGTACCACCCATGGGACTGAATACGGGAATACATTCAAAGTTTTTTTCGCCAGGGTAGCACATGCACCTGTGAGAAGCGTTATAGGCATAGTTCTCTTGTATATTATCCCATCCCCGAACATACAGTGGACATTCATCATTGAAACATACAAACAGGTAAGGGGCTCCCCATCCAAGGCCGTCGCTGAATGAAAAAGGGGGGGTTTCCCACAAACTCATTTCCGTGTTGCAGTGAGGGCATTGGGGTTTTTCATGGGCAAGTATCTTTTCTAAAACTTGTTCTTTGGTTTCAAAATCCATTGACTATCCTCCAGTGGTATAGATTGTGACCATATATTAGGATCGTAGAAATTTTTCTAAAAGCACAATTACAAGTGCCGCACAGTCAATATATTACAACCCATTTTTTGTTTGTCAATTAATCGGCTTTGAAATGGAAAACGGATTCTTTAACAAAGTTGCTTCAGGAAGCCCTTTCTTATTCCATCCGCGAAGATTGTAATAATCCTGCAACATTGTTCCGAGTTCTTCTTCTTTTATAGTGTGCCCTGTTTTTAGAATCTCCTTGTGCAAGCGCGTTGGAAGCTTATCGTCATCAGCCTTCAGGCCTTCCCGTATATTATAACAACGGACAAGAGTAGATATTTCCTCAGCTCTTTTCTGCAGCGCTGCTTTGTCTTCTTTTAGGCCAGTGGTCATCTCGATGATCTGTGCCAGCCCCTCCCAGGGATACAGATCTCTGTAAAACCGACACAAAATAAGTGTATCCATGAGGGTCAGCCTATCCTCGAAATCGATAAGAAGTTCGGCCTTTCCCTTGATAATCTCAGGGTCGATCATCCCTTTCAACTCCGGGTTGTGGAAAGTTGCTCTCAAATGACATGCACCCCGGTCGGCGGTTGCAAAGGCAAGCCCACATCCTTTAAGTACTCTGGGATCATAACCGGGTAGCTCAAGGCCCTTAACATGCACGGCTGTATCTTCCATGTCCCATGACCGGGCCGCATATATAATCCCTCGGGCAAGGATGTCGCCGATGTCCTGTCTTGTTGCTATTTTTTTGAGCAAACCGGCTATGGAATCCACGTCCCCATAGTCTATCAGAAAATCTATCTTTTTCTTTCTGGCAGCCTCAATTGTAAACCCGCAAAGATTCCCCGCTGATATTGTATCCATACCCAGCCGATCACAAATGTCATTTAAATAGGCAATCTCCTCGATGCTGTCCACCAGGCAGAGACCACCAAAGGCAAAGATTGTCTCGTATTCAGGCCCTTCGATCCTCAGGCCGGCGTGGCGACCGTTTAACACCGTAGTCATTCTGCCGCAGGCGACAAAACATTTTGCGCAGGCACGCGGCTTTACACGACACTGCTTATGAAGCGCTTCAGCACTGATATTTTCCCATTTATCAAAGAAACCTTCGGACCAGTATCTGGTCGGAAACGCCTTGGCTTGATTGAGGGATTTGACCATCATGGGCGTACCCATATCTTTGTAAGCCCGGACACCTGGTTTGTCTTTTGATTCCGCCGCAAATTTTTTAGAAAACTTTCTAATCCGCTCATTATCAAAAAGCGGGCGCTTTTTATCCCCCTTAAATACTATGGCCTTGAGATTTTTTGAGCCCATGACCGTTCCCACGCCGGTCCTTCCGGCAGAACGCCAATAGTCGTTTTCAATAACTGCAAATCGAACAAGGTTTTCTCCGGCCGGACCGATAACGACGGCTCCGGATTTTATTCCTTTCCGGCCGGTGCTGCCGAATTCTCTGTTTACAATATCTTCGGTTTCATAAGTCTCCATCCCCCAAATATCACCGGCCGCGTGAAAATCGGCGCCTTCGGGATGGATTACAATAACAGAAGTACTTTTGCTTTTGCCCATGATAACAACTGCATCGAACCCTGTTGAATCAACGGCTTCAGGCACTTTGCCACCGGCGTAGGATTCAGAATATAAACCGGTCTGGGGTGACTTGGTGAAGACTCCGTATCGACTTGAACCCCATATTATGCTATTTGTGATCGGTCCTGTTGCGAAAATCAAGCAGTTGGCCGGGGCCAGCGGATCCACGTCTTTTGGGTTGATAGTATAAAGGAGATAAGAAGCAAGCCCCTTTCCACCCAAGTATTTTATAAGCAATTCGTCATTTATTGTTTCGATATAGCATCTTTTCTCGGCAAGGTCGATTTTAAGGAACCTGCCATAAAAACCATCCATGGGATTCCCTCCACCAGCAAATGAAACTGAAAATGTTTGTTTATGAGTATTTTTTGAAAAATGTTTCCCACAAGCATTCGGGTGATCCGGTTTTCAAGTGGGTCACGAGTTTTATCCGCCTTTGGCGTGATTGACACGATATAAAGCCGGGTTAACTGAATGCAATAATGTTTTTCAAAGGGCTAACATGCAACGATCCTGAAAAATTTCTGAATCCCGCTTCAAGCAGGATGAGAGATCTGATTAAGATTTATTACATAACGTCTGGCCGCTGTAAAGTTTGAATATCAAGCCGGATAGTTTCGTAAAACGGTATTAATTTAGTTTTTTTATAAATGTGCCTAACAACCTGAATACGACAATATTTTCAAAGGGCTAACATGTTACGTAATAAGTTCATTTGCCCGCTCCGCAACTTTTTAACATTGCCAAGCAATTCATAATTGACACTTTACTGTCTGTTTTCTATTATTCTTGGATAGGATATTCTTATCACCTAAATTCTGCAACCAGAAACAGCAAGAGGTATGCAATGGATGGAATTGATGTTGTAGCTAAGCTTATGGCCATTTCTGCCATTACCGCTCCGAAGAGTAAAGGCGAAAATTTTGTTGAGACCCTTGTGCTTCAGGGAGAAACTTTAAAGCAATTGGCAGATGCCATGGCCTTGTTTGGAGAAAAGACCCAAAAAAAAGACTTTGACCGGGACGCAAAAAACGTGGCGCTGTCTGAGGCCGTGGTACTGGTGGGAATCAAGAACGCAACTACACTTGGCCTGGACTGTGGCGCTTGTGGTTTTCCAGACTGTAAGACCATGACCAGCCGGGAAAAGAAGTCGGTGGAGTTTAAGGGGCCGGTATGCGCCTTCAGACTTCTTGACATGGGGATCGCCCTAGGATCTGCGGTAAAGACCGCCAGCATTCTTAACGTGGATAACCGGATCATGTACCGGGTGGGGGTAGTGGCTCGTGAGATGAATCTCGTGGATTGGGATTTTGTAATGGGGATTCCCCTTTCCGTATCTGGGAAAAACATCTTTTTCGACAGATAAGCAATTCTACTTTGCCAGATTTGAAAAATCGTGCAAATAAAGCTTGCAGATCTTGAAAGAGAAGTTGCAGCGCTCCGGCATATGGAGAAGTTAAAGGTGGAACTGAGGGATGGTAAAAAATTCCTAATTCTATGGTGATTTATTTTGAATCGGACAACATACAATAAGGTATTTACATTCATAAATTGTATGTGATATTAAAGCGATTGACTGATATTTAAAAGAATAAAAACCTGAGCGTTAACAAAAATTGTAACGGTTTAGTTCTTTGAGGCAAATCTATTTCAATATTTTCAATAAGCTAAAGTGTTACCAAAAATTTATTATGCATGAAATGGGCATTGCAATGCAGATCGTTGAAATTGCATCTGCTTCAATACCTGCCGACATAGAAGATGTGCGGGTTGAAAGGATCAATCTTAAGGTAGGTAAGCTGACTGCAGTAGTGCCCGAAAGCCTTCGTTTTTGTTTTCAAATAGTCGCCCAAGAAACCCTCTTTTGCGACGCAGATCTCAATATCGAAGAAATTCCAATTGTTGCAAAGTGCAACGATTGCAATATCGAGTGGACAATCAGCGAACCAGCCTTTATATGCCAGGAATGCAACAGCGGTTCTGTGGAGATTATTTCAGGTCGGGAGCTGGATGTCAATTCCATCGAAATTGCTCATGAGGAGTAACTTCTCAATGAGTTATGGGAAATAAGATGATACGAGACGAGCCTATTAGAGGGCTCAAGTATTTATTGAGAAGTTACTAAGAAGATGCTCAAGATGCTGATAAACTTGTATAAAACTCGGCAATATTACCACCACAAAGATTTTCACAAATCCCCACACTCCCATCAAAAAAGCGGTGTTGCAGGTGGGGGAAAAAAAATTATCGCCCGGGAAATAAAGGTTGTCAGGAAAATTCTTGACGTTAACGATACGATTGCACAGCAGAATCGCAAAATGTTTTCTAAAAAAGGTGTTTTTGTCCTTAATGTCATGAGTTCGCCCGGATCGGGGAAGACCGCTATCCTTGAAAAGACGCTGTCG
>JAZFVY010000019.1:0-5112 GCA_036447975.1 Desulfobacterales bacterium | reverse complement strand
CTGAACTCTATCTGTCGCGATATCCGCATGAGATTTCCGGCGGAGAGAAACAGCGGGTGGGTATTGCCAGGGCTTTTGCCACGGAACCGGAACTCATTATCCTTGATGAACCCATTTCGAGCCTGGATGTCTCTGTTCAGGCCGGAGTTCTTAATCTGCTGTTTGATCTTCAGAAAAAGCACCAAATCGCCTATATATTTATCGGCCACAATTTAAGCGTCATACGGCATCTCTGCAATCGGGTTATGATTGTTTATATGGGCAGACTTTGTGAAATCGGAAGCCCGGATGAATTGTTTGAACCTCCTTACCATCCATATACGGAAGCACTGCTTTCCGCCATCCCGGTGGTGGAACCTGATATCGAACAGAGAGAGATTCGACTGGAAGGGGCCATGCCCAACGCCATAGATCCCATGCCGGGTTGTGCCTTCCACACGCGTTGCCCGAGGAAGATCGGTGATATATGTGTTCAAAGCGCTCCGGCCGAAGTTGAAGTAAAATCGGGTCACAAGATCGCATGCCATATCCCGGTAGAGGAGCTTTCAGCCGTGGATCCCATGTTTAAATTTGGGATTAAGTACGTTTTCTGAGGCGAATTATGAATATTTTACATCTATCCGACCTGCATTTCGGCCCGCGCCATTGGGACGGCAATGATGAGGTTTTGCTTGAAAAAATCAATTCTTACCCTGCAGACGTTGTCATCGACACCGGCGACATCACCACCGACGGCCGTGAATGCGAATATGCCGAAGCCCGAAGATTTTTAGATAAGATAAATTGTGAGCATTTTGTGGCCGTCATTGGCAACCATGACAAAAGAAACATGGTTGGACATGAACTCTTCAAAGAGTATGTTTACAATCCACAGGTGATTTTTCCCTCCAGCCATCAGCAAACCCAAAAGCAGAAACTCTTTCTGGATCGGAAAATAACCAAGCTGAAAGAAAATTTTACCGATGTTAATTTTTTAGAGATCCTGACGATTGGCGGGAAAAGGGTCCTGTTTATCGGTATTGATAACACTCTTGTGTTTAATGATTACGGATTTGTTGAAGAGAGTATCCTGTGTGCTATCGAAGAAAAACTGTGCGGAATGACTTACGACCTGGCGCTGCTGCTCACCCATTATCCGCTCCTGGGAACGGATATGGATCTTTTTATGAATTCCCGCAGATTAATCGATTTCGTGAATTCACAGAAAATTGAATTTGTTTTTTGTGGACATGATCACTGTTTAAGACTTGAAAACACGTACGATCTATATGCCAATCATCGATTTTACCATTTTATGTGTGGTACGACATCGAGTGCTAATACACCCAGGGATGATAATGTCTTTCTGTTTTATGAAAACCTAGGCGATGACAACTTTCATCTATATGTAATTAGGCTTTTACACAAAGATGGCCGTCTGGAGTTTAAAGAGGAAAAAATAAGGTAAGGGACAATATACAATCAGGTCACAAGATCGCATGCCATATCCCGGTAGAGGAGCTTTGAATGGATTTCGTTTAGGGTCATAAATTGGTTTTGAATTCAAATGGTCTAAATCAATTAAACCGGCTGAATATTGGTGGAGCAGTCTTTTAGATTTCTTCTTGAGCGAGAAAGCAATACAAGCATTCTTCCTAGCTTCGAGCTTTCATTAATCGGTCGATATTTCCCGGAATATGAAAAGACGATTCGGGGCATATTGGAATAACTGGACAGGATTACTTTTTGATTGAGTTTAATAGTAGTATTGCCTTAAGTCATTTGATTTGATGGCTAAAAACAGCTTAAGTTCGTGTTAGTCAGACGGTTATAATAAAACACGAATGGCTTAAACTGAGGAAAAATTATGACAATTAGCGTTAAAGATATCTATGATGCAGCCGACTTGATCGCTGGCAGCGTCATTAATACTCCGTGCACAAGATCCAAGACACTCTCCGAGATCACGGGAGCCGAGGTGATCCTAAAATTTGAGAATCATCAATTCACGGCCTCATTTAAGGACCGGGGCGCTCTTGTCAAGATCCTGTCGCTTACAACCGAACAGCAAAAGGCTGGCATAATCGCGATGTCAGCAGGAAACCACGCCCAAGGTGTTGCCTATCACGCCCAGAGAATGTGCATTCCGGCGACTATTGTTATGCCCCGCTATACACCCAACGTGAAGGTTGAACGCACACGTGTATATTTGGTGCTGAGGTTGTTTTACACGGCGATGAACTGGATGAGACCTGTGAATTTACGCAGGAGTTCGCCCGGGAACGCGATCTGGTGCTGATCCATCCATATGACAACGAAAAAGTCATAGCAGGTCAAGGAACTATTGCTTTAGAGATGCTCGAGTCCTTCAGTGACCTTGATCTGCTTTTGATTTCCGTAGGCGGCGGCGGTCTGATCGCCGGCAACGCTATCGCTGCCAAAGCAATTCGCCCGAAGATTGAAATTATTGTGTGGAAACGGTACGCTTTCCTTCCATGTACCAGGCGCTCAAAGGGATCCCTATAGATTGTGGGACGGGCACCTTTACCGAGGGCATTGCAGTGAGCGAGCCTGGCAGCTTGACCTTGCCCGTGGTCCGGGAATTTGTAGATGAGATTCTTCTCGTTGATGAAAATGAAATCGAGGCAGCCGTGTTACTTTTGCTGGAGATAGAAAAGACGGTAGTCGAAGGAGCCGGTGCAGTCGGTTTGGCCGCGCTGCTCGCGAATCGGGAGCGGTTCAAGGGACGGAAAGTGGGGCTGATTCTCTCCGGCGGGAACATCGATTTATTTATGCTATCGTCGATCATCCATCGCGGGTTGGCTCGATCCGGTCGTCTTGTTCGTCTTCGTGTCGGGATTCCAGACGTGCCAGGTGCACTTACGGAGGTTACCCGGCTTCTGGGCACAATCAACGCCAATATAATAGAGATCAGTCATCAACGCGCATTCACGCATCTCTCTTTGAAGTTGGCGGAGGTGGAGTTTATACTCCAGACGCTCGGAAGAGATCATATGCGTCAAATTCTGGATATCTTTACCAATGCCAAGTACGATGTTTCCTTTTCGGACACTGAAGTAAGGAAAACCAAAACCTGACCTGCTGGTAGCTTCAAGTTGAGAATCTGAATGTCATCCTTAAGCCGAATATGGGGTGCTATATCACAGGAACGCCCTCTTGATTTCCCTTGTGATCACTTAATTGAAGTTTGACAGAATTCCAGTTTACATAAATATTCAATTCGTATCGTAGTCCTAGTTTTTCAAGGGCTTAAAATGTTTTTGTATAATATCAGAATACTTAACTTTTGAAAGGTAAAAGAAGACTGTGGTTTGTGAATTGGTGATTTGTGATTTGGGGTCGATTAATTTGGGGTTAAGTACGTTTTCTGACACCAATCGTGCCAAGATGCCCCAAGGAAAAACTTCTTCATTTCCTATAATTTATGCTTTTTTATGTAAATATAATCTAAAAATAAATGTGACAATAATCCAATGCCTAAAAATGCCAGCGGTCTGTAAAAGAATATGGCAATCACTGAAAAAAGTATGATTGTTTTCCATTGTTTATGTAGAAAATGTGCCTTGAAAGGATTTCGTTTAGGATCAAAAACAGGTTTTGAAAACAAGTGGTCTAAATCAATTAAACTCGCTGAATATAGCGCGATCAAATCAAAATATCGAAATTTAATAAGATCAAAATAATTTAAGCCAAAATAAATTATGGTATCAAAAAAGCTATGGGTAGGCGTTAACATACTTTATCTCGTCATTGAAAGCCCGGTCAGAGAATATTTGAATTGAAAATTCTATCCATTGACCTCATTCTCAGAAGTTTGAATGGTACATTTAGCTCTTTCCTATACACGTAATATTCTATCTTATCAGTTTGTTGCAATAACATTCATATATCTTCAAGCCGAATAGACAAGCGCTGCTTAATCCGCTGTCTCAAGTAACCACTATATATTGTATGTTCCAATTTTGGATAAATCCTACCCCCTGGCTTCAATCAGGGAAAATTCTACGCATTCAGAATATGAAGCATACCAAATACTATTCTTCAATACATGGCAATGTTTGGAGCGGATGCTTACTTGCATTATTCTGAAATATTTAGAGATTTAGTATACTATAAAGGTAGTCTAAACAAATCAAGTCGATTCAGGAGTGTATCATGCTTGCCAGAGTCCACGGTATCAATTACCAAATAAATAGTTTAGGGTTAAAAAAATACTTGGAGGTATTTTACATGATCAAAGCAATAGGAATCTATGAGGTAGGACAGTGAAGCAGGACGGTCGGGAAGGGCTCAAGCCGATCAAGCCAGAAAGCTACCACGAAGCGGTTTCGTATCTCTGGTCAGCATATGATATTTTATGTAATGTCAATATCTTGTGATACGATTAAGAAATCAAAAGAGGCGAATAACCTTAAAATAAAACGGAAATATGTTCACAGCCACAACATATAGTGTTTTTGCTTTCCTCATCTATTCGGTTTTCCACTAGAGACTTAGGGCCTACATCTTAAATTATCGAAAAGTAAAGCTTTCAAACCGAAACCTAAATTTTGTTTCCTGTTAAAAGCTGTTTTTAACCATATCAAATTGTTGTGATATCATCAATTCCAGTCAGGTAGGCGGACATGTGATATCGATTCCATATCACAGATCTGGCATTTGCTGCGATACATTGAGGTTCCCCCATGGAAATCGGGCTTGTCAAAACCTGTGATTTCTTACCAGTATCTGAAATATTCAATATAGTCAGAATGTTGTGATACGAATTAAGTATGTGCAAGTCGAATTGAAAGCCAACGACTCGCCTTAATCTCCATAGTACCACAATATATAGAATCACGAAATCCTGTCAAAATGTGATGATTCGTTGCCTGAACCAACACCAGTCAATCAAGTTGATCTATAGCAGATTTCGTTTGTAAATCAAGCATTTTTAGGGCTTCAAATTTGCTAAGTTCAAGGCAGCAATCAAGCATTTGCTGTCATTAGGATGAATCACTATATTTTGAGTTTTCCGGCCTCAATGCAGGTACATTCAATCCGGACCTGATCATGATATGGTATGGATATCACATAATCACCCTACCACCTGAAATTGAATATATCACAACA
>JAZFVY010000018.1:0-2375 GCA_036447975.1 Desulfobacterales bacterium | reverse complement strand
TAACCTCGCTGACGGGGTTTATAAATACAAACCCATTCAGCATGAGTTGATGAAAATTGATATAGGAGACAAAAGAACGGAATTATGCGGGGCCGCATTAAGTCAACGCTCCATAAAAGATGCTCCGGCTGTAATGGTGTTTTGTGCTGTTTACCAGCGAACAACAGCCAAATACGGTCAAAAGGGAATAAGATATATACACATGGAAATTGGTCATTCAGCTCAAAATGTTTGTTTACAGGCTGTTTCATTGGGTCTTGGAACGGTTACAATCGGGGCTTTCAACGACAAAGAAGTAAAAAAGATCGTAAATTGCGATACAGATGAGCATCCTCTTTACATAATGCCGGTTGGGAAATTGCAAGATGAATAAAAAGATTCAACAGATTTAGGTTTTAAAAAGATATTGATTTACTTTTAAAAATCAGGTATAGCGCATTGGAAAGCTTAAGCAGAGGAGGATTATATGAATAATTGCGTTTTGCTTAATGCAGACTACACTTTTCTCAACGTTGTAAACTGGAAACGAGCCATGTGTCTTGTTGCAAAGGGAAAGGTGCAGGTTATGAAGCAATCTGAAAGAATAATCAGAACTGCCGAAGGCATCGCAATTAAAGTTCCTGCTGTTATGAGGCTGATTAAGCTTATCAGAACACTATACAGGAACAGAGTGCCTTTCAGTAAAAAGAATATCCTTGTCAGGGATGGATTTAAATGTGCTTATTGCGGTATTGGCAAAGAAAGACTGACAATTGATCATATAATACCTAAATCAAGAGGCGGCAGAACAACCTTTGAAAACTGTGTGTCTTCTTGCAAGTCGTGCAATAACAAGAAAGGTGACAGAGTACCCTCAGATGCCCACATGTATCTAAAAGTAAAGGCTTATCAGCCGACAATTGCTGAATTTTTGCGATTGAAAGTCAAAAGGCTGGGTATTAATGATGTGCTAAAAGACTTTGGAATATACTAAACTGTTTTGAATTTGCTGGTATAGTAAAAATTGATTTTTGTTTAATCGTCAATAGGCCCGAACAATGTATTGTTCGGGCTTTTTGTTATTTCCTTGACAGAAAGCGGTTTTGAAAGTATTTTTTTTTGTTTAAAATAAAATCCGATTTTGGGGGATGCATGGACTATAAAAAGACACTCAACCTTCCTAATACCAAATTTCCCATGAAAGCCAGTCTGGCCAAACGTGAACCCGAGCAGTTAAAGATGTGGGAAGAAAAGGGTTTATACAACGAAATCAGAGGTGCTTCCAAAGGGCGTGAACTCTTTATTTTGCACGACGGCCCACCTTATGCAAACGGTCATATTCATATTGGGACGGCCCTTAACAAGATTTTAAAGGATATTATTGTCCGGTCACGGCAGATGTCAGGTTTAGACGCCGTTTATGTGCCGGGCTGGGATTGCCACGGGCTTCCGGTTGAGCACAATGTTGAAAAAGAGCTTGGGGCAGAGAAGGCAGGAATTTCCCAGACCGAGATTCGAAGATTATGCCGGGAATATGCTGAAAAGTATATCGACATTCAGCGTGATGAGTTCAAGCGCCTCGGTGTTATGGGTGAATGGGATAATCCGTACTTGACCATGAAAAACGAATACGTGGCAACCATTGCAAAGGAGTGCAGTAAATTCGCCCTGGACGGGAGTCTTTTCAGGAGCAAAAAACCGATCTACTGGTGCTGTAGCTGCAAGACAGCGCTGGCTGAGGCAGAGATAGAATATGATGATGAGACATCCCCGTCGATTTTCGTTAAATTTCCATTGGAAGATGATCTAAGCAGTGATTTTCCCAATTTGACCGGAAAAAAGGTTTTTTTTGTCATCTGGACGACGACCCCCTGGACTATTCCTGCAAACCTTGCTGTGGCGATTCATCCCGACTTTATTTATGCTGCCGTTGATACGAAAAATGGTGAAGTGCTTATTCTGGCCAGGGATCTTGTGGAACCCTGTATGCAAACCTTTGGCTTGTCAGATTTTTCGATTCTTACCGAAATTCGGGCCGATAGACTGGAACGAAAAAAGTGCCGCCATCCTATATATGATCGCGAATCACTGATTATCCTCGGCACCCATGTTACTCTGGATGCCGGAACAGGATGTGTTCATACGGCCCCCGGGCATGGACGCGAAGATTATGAAGTGGGCCTTTTGTACGGTATAGATGCTTATTCACCGGTAGATGACAACGGCTGCTTTACAAAAGAGGTCGATTTCTTTGACGGTCAATTTGTATTCAAAGCCAATACGGATATCATCGCCAGGCTACAGGAAGATGGTTTCCTCATTGTAGAGGACACAATGGAACATTCTTATCCTCATTGCTGGCGCTGCAAAAAACCGGTTATTTATCGCGCCACACC
>JAZFVY010000017.1:0-3130 GCA_036447975.1 Desulfobacterales bacterium | reverse complement strand
GACACAAAATGGTCATATCTTTGCCCGATTGCGGTAATTATTTTGTCAACTTTAATAGGTTTTTCTGATCCTTTTACAGGGATAGGTCTTCTTCGCCCGGTTTGATCGGTTTTACCAAGCTTCATTTTTACCATCCTTACAGCAAGGCTACCATTCTCATCCTTTTCAATCTTGACAGGTGCAGTTAAATATTTTAGCTTAACGCCTTCTGCCCGGGCTTCTTCTACTTCATGGGGGATCGCGGGCATCTCATTTCTTGTTCTTCTGTAATAAATTGTGGGCTCGCCACCCAATCTTAATATGGTTCGTGCTACATCAATGGCGGTATTGCCTCCACCTATTATAGCTACTTTGTCTCCTTTATTGATATTTTGGCGATTATTATTCATTTTAAAATCATGCAAAAATCTTATTCCCTCCAATGCCAGATTTTCATTTGGAATACCCATCGTGATCGTCATATGGGAGCCGGTAGCAACAATAATAACTGAATAATCCTTTTCAATCTCTTTAATAGTAACTTTCCTATTTAAAATGATTTCAACCCCTTGCTGTACAATCATGTTGATTTCTCTATCAAGGATATCTTGAGGGAGCCGAAATTGCGGGATACCTACTCTCATCATACCACCGGCCCGAGGAAGGGCTTCATACACCGTGGTTCGGTATCCCTCCTCGCGCAATCTCAAAGCAGCGGTGAGCCCTGCGGGACCGGAGCCGATAACAGCAATCTTTTCGTCAAACTTTATTTTATGGGGTTTTACACTGGTTTTTAAGCCGTAATCTCCCAGAAATCGCTCGATAGCGCCAATATTAAGACATTGATCTAATTCTGCTCGATTGCAGTTTTGCTGGCAGAAATGCGGGCATACGCGACCACATGTAGATGGAAACGGATTAGATTGATAAATAGTTTTGTATGCATCAGCAAACTTTTTTTCAGAAGCTAGTTTAATAAACAACCGTACATCCGTACCTGCCGGACAATTGGCCGTACAGGGGGCTTGTTTAGTAACATAGACCGGGATTACCCCTCCACTCTTCACAATTTTGTTAATCGACATGGGCTCACTCCAGTAACATACTGGTGGAATTACAATTGCTGATTCCTTTTTCGCTGAAGAGTTTGAAAACACACAATCACGGAAATAGTCACCTCTTTTTCATTGTAATGTTTCAACATAGCTCACAATATAGCTAATCTCTTCATCTGAGAAATTATTCTTCCATGGAGGACAAAGATTTGATTTGCTTTGAGCTTCAGAGCCATATTTGACGGTCTTAAAGATGCGGTTGGATTCTGCTGGTGTGAATTTGGTGAGATCCGCCGGGGTTATATCTATAGCGCTTGCCCAATATATCCCATCCCCCTTACCGCTTTCCCCGTGGCATGGGAGGCATAGATTTTGAAAAAGCCGTTTGCCCTCCTTAATGGAGAATTGATGGATAGGTCTTTCTGAAGCCAGCTCATCTATTTCGTTTGATGAACATCCTGTGAGAATCCCTGCCCAAACAAGCAGGATTACACTTATCTGAATTCTTAAGCTGAATATTTTCATAATTTCTTGCTTTGCAAATTTACTAAAAACTTGGTTATCTTCAAAACCTCTGCTTCACTCATATTATAACTCGGCTCCACGGCCCCGGGAACCATTTTTTGAGGGTCTTTAACATGCATAAAAATATATCCGGGATGAAGCCGACTGCCGACATGAGTAAGAACCGGTCCAACAGACCCCCCATCTTTCCCTATTTGATGGCACGCCAGGCAGCCCTTTTTCCCGAAAAGCTTTTTACCTTCTGCAACATTTACATCTTTGAGGCTTTTTTTCATTTCAAAATCGTCAGGAATATCACTGGAGACAAGAACAGTGTGGATATAATCGACTATAATATTTACTTCATCTTCAGAAAGATAACCTCTAACCATACCAATTTCGCCACCAAGCTTAAATAAGGGCATCTGTTTGAGCATGGGACGTATGACGTCAGGTTTTTTCAGGAAATCTCTTAGCCACTCAGGTTTAGCCTTACTTCCCTCAAAACTCAAATCAGGTGCAAAATCAGCGCCAACACCTTTTATTGTGTGACAGGACAGACA
Organism: Desulfobacterales bacterium; assembly: GCA_036447975.1. Classification (GTDB taxonomy): domain Bacteria; phylum Desulfobacterota; class Desulfobacteria; order Desulfobacterales; family UBA11574; genus JAUVVL01. The sequence continues at coordinate 1,029 of JAZFVY010000017.1, read as the reverse complement.
TTTGATATCCTTTTCTATCTTTGCAAAATCACCTGTCGGCTTGTAGTCCGACGGTATATCGAGAACCTTATACCACAGCGGAACCTCCCCGGCAGTAAATCCGAGGAGCATTGCCGTAAGACTATCAATCTCTTTTTTTGCAAAACCAAAATTCGGCATCAACAATCCATCTCTGAAAACCCTTGGTGATTCCAGTTTCTTTCTTAAATAAGATTCCCTATCATCAATTTTATCAGCTTCTTTACCCAGGTCAAGCCTCTCAAAAGGCTTTGATCCAATAGATGAGATCTCTGCTCCAATCTTATTGACCACATCCTTCTTTTTTAGATAGGGTCCGATCCTTACAGCCTTCTCCATCCCTTTAATGTCATGACATCCGAAACAACCATACTTCTCAATAAGACCGGCACCAAGCTTCATCTGCTGCTCGCCGATAGGCTCTTTTTCTTTGAGCTTCTTATCCTCGATATCCCAATTAACAAACTCACCCATAATATATTCGGCTAATGCATCTATGGCTTCATCCGCAAATCTAAACCTTGGCATGCGTGTCTTTGGGAAATAATCCTGCGGCTTTTTAAGCCATTTCTTAAGCCATTCGATCCTGACCTTACTGCCAACCGCCGTTAAATCAGGTGCATAGATATTCTTAAAGGCACCACCCTTATTCTGAGCCGGATGGCAGATACTGCATCTTGACTCTCTAAATATAATTTTGCCCTTATCACTTAAGTCCCAATCAGGGTCTTTGGCAGGCGTATCAAGCCGATAGTCCATATTTAGCTTAAAGAGATAATCTGTTATGGCCTCGCTTTCCTCATCACTAAAACCAAATTTCGGCATCCGCGCCGTTGCAAAGATACTTTTCGGATCCTTGAGCCAATTCACTACCCAGGTGTAGTTTGCCTTTGTCCCTATACCTGAAAGAACCGGGCCGATCTTGGGCATATCCTCATATCCGGCTATCTTATGGCAGCCGTAGCATCCTTTGCGCTCAAGTGTACCTATCCCAAATGATACAACCTCCGC
>JAZFVY010000016.1:0-4969 GCA_036447975.1 Desulfobacterales bacterium | reverse complement strand
CTCAATACTTGGTCACCTTCCCAAGGCATAATTGATATCGCCTGGAAGAATAATTCTTAAGCTTCGGTATTCATAAATAATAAAAGAGATTTTTTATTATGAGCCAACCAATTCGTATCGGTGCACTTATATCAGGAAGCGGCACAAACCTGAAGGCTATTATGGACTCCTGTGAATCAGGAAAAATCAATGGCAAGATAGTATTTGTGGGATCGGATAATCCCAAAGCACGCAGCCTCGAAAAGGGGAGTAGGCTCGGAACCCCTACGTTTTTTGTGGACTATGGATCAATTATTCAGCTTTTCAAAAAAACTCCGGAAAAGGTCATACTTCCGGACGATTTTGACTTCGATGATGTGCTTTCAAAACAAAACTTTTTTTCAGCTGGCGTTGACACTGAAAAGGTGAAAGCCTTCATAATCACAAGAGCTGTTGCCGAAGCAAAGCTTCTTGACGAGATGAAACATTATCCCTTCGACCTTCTGGTGCTGGCCGGTTTTATGAGAAATTTAACGCCTTATTTTATCGACAGGGTCAATATAGGTCCCGGCAACCCTCGCATAATGAACATCCATCCTGCCCTGCTGCCGTCTTTCCCAGGGGTGGATGGATATGGAGACACGTTCCGTTATGGATGCAAGATCGGTGGGTGTACAGTACACTTTGTCGATTACGGTGAAGATTCAGGACCGATTATCGGTCAGAAAGCTTATGAAATATTGGAAGATGATACAATAGATACAATCCGTGAAAAGGGATTAAAACTGGAGTGGTCGCTTTATACGGAGTGCATCAGGCTGTTTGCACAGGGGCGACTGGAAACGGTCAGGATGTCATATACCTTGAAAAACGGTAAAAAAATACAGAGAACTGTAGTTAAGGTTTTGCCATCTCTATAAAACAAACACTTGAATCCTTGACCCCTGGAATCCTTGGACCCTCTTCTCCAACTAAATTGGAGAAGAACCTAACACTTTTACCATTAGCGGTATCGCAACAAAGGTGCCCAGCGAACTTCCAAGGTTCGTAAAAACAACCACCAGAAGTATTCGCGTAACCTTGTTTCTCCAGAACCCTCTTATGGAGAGTATGTCTTCCGGTAATCTCTCGAAATCCTTGACCTTTGGTTTCCGTGAAAAGGCCTCCACAAGCCCTGAAACCCAGCCCGCCGCAATCATGGGATTCAGGGACGTCAAAGGGGCGGCCAGAACCGAAGACAGAATCGTCAGGGGGTGTGCCATAGCGATGGCGGCGCCCAGACCGGCCAGAATGCCGTTTGCCATGACCCACCACCATATCATGTCGGTCCCGGCATTGGTTCCTCCGTGATAAAAGCCCAAGACAATAAGCACAAGTATGGCCAGAGGGATAATCCATTTTAAGATGCCGGATGTTTTTCCTTTAGGCGGAATTTGCTCAAGAGCTTCAATATCTATATCTGTATTCCAGCACTTTTTAATGCCGGGCACATGACCTGCGCCCACAACTGCAACAATTTTATTGCCGGGCGCTGTACGGATTTTTTGTGCCAGGTACTGGTCTCTCTCATCGATAAGGATATCTTTTAATATTGGAAGTGATTTTCCAACATCTGAAAGCAAAGTATGAAGCACATCCTCCTGCTTCATTTTTTCAATGTCCTCCTCCTTAATTTCATCGATTTCCCCTATTGATAAAACCAGCTGAAACAAAAGTTTGACTTTGCTCCACAGTCCCATGGCGCGCCAGGTTTTTAACAGAGTAATACGAATATTTCTGTCGGCAAGATGTATTTCAGCGCCCAGGGCCTCCCCAATTTCCATGGCCTTTATCATTTCCTCACCCGGCTTAACGTCAAGTTTATCGGCGATCCGTTTTTGAAATGAAACCAAAAGGAGATTTGAAAGCAAAAGGAATGTTTTTTTCTCTTTAATGACCTTGACGATATCAGTTTCCTGCCATTTGTCTTTTTGTCTGATAGACTGATACCTGGATTCGCACAGTTCAACGCAGACCGTGTCTGGTTTTTCCATCTCGATAACATCGGCTGTCAGCCGGACGCTCTCTTTTGATACATGAGCTGTGCCCAAAAGTATGATCTCTTTATCTTCAAAGACAAGGTGATGTATGTTATTAGTGTTGTTTATCATCTGCATCCGGCATATAATCCTATCCCATAGGACCAGGTTTTTAAAATTAAAATAAACTATATTTACTGTTTTAATGCAAGAGGAAAGATCGGAGGAAATACAACTTATGGTGCACCAAATCCAACCGGCCTTCGGCGGCCACTTGATTGAAAAAGAACCGTACTATCTGGACACAGGAGATGAAATCAGAATGTTTGAGGCTGCTTTTGATGCCAGGCTCCCGTTAATGCTGAAAGGACCCACCGGCTGCGGCAAGACAAGGTTTGTTGAATATATGTCTTATCATTTGAAGCGTCCACTGATTACGGTTGCCTGCCATGAAGACCTGTTTGCATCTGACCTTCTGGGACGCTACCTTTTGAAAAAGGACGAAACCGTATGGGTCGATGGCCCCTTAACCCGAGCCGTGCGCATGGGGGCCATCTGCTACCTGGACGAAATCGTAGAAGCACGCAAGGACACCACGGTTGTAATCCATCCATTGACTGACACCCGCAGGACGCTTTCAATCGACAAAAAAGGAGATATAATCCAAGCCCATCCGGATTTTATGATGGTAATATCCTATAACCCTGGATATCAATCCGTGTTGAAAGATCTCAAGCAAAGCACGCGCCAGCGGTTTATCTCCCTGGAATTCGATTATCCCGAAGCCCAAAAAGAAGCAGAAATCGTTTCCCACGAAGGGGATATCGACATGAAAACAGCGTTAAGGCTTGTATCGCTGGCAGAAAAAATCCGAAACATCAGAGAGCATGGTCTGACCGAAGGGGCCAGCACCCGTTTATTGATTTATGCCGCTCAGATGGTCAGACGAGGCATTCCCGTGCATGAAGCCTGCCGATCCGCCATATGTCTCCCACTGACCGATGATGCCAAATTGCAGGAGACTCTTAACGATCTGATTGAAGATATATTTTAGTGCGATATAAAAAAAAGGCATTTGATGTTCTTCATGAGAAATCCGGGCAAGGGCAATATTTATATCGCCTTGAAGAAAATGACATGACGAAAAGTGAATTAGCCGGAATTAACACCTTTGAAATAGATCAATTTTGCACCAATTAAACCACCGCAGGAAATATGGGGTGCAAAATTTGAGTATTAATAAAATGACCTTCGAAAACCACAAGGAAGATCTTATCGCGCAGCTTTCCTTGGCCGATCCTGATCTTGCGGAAAAAGTCATTTCCGGTCTAAAGCAAAAAAGCTCCCCGGTTTCTGACAAGAGTATCGCCATGCTGGTTGACGAAACCCTGTGGGGTCTGTCCCAAGAGATCTCTTTCGGCCAAGCGATAGCCATGGGTTATGTGGATCTTATCGGGAAGACAGGTCCGAAAAGAATCAAGCAATATCGCGATCTGTTACACGATGCCGGGAGCAAGGGGCCTACACTTGGAAGAATTATGGCAACCTATCTTGTTCCGGTATTAATACACGGGGATAACAGGTTTCTTGTATGTTTTCTGCAAGCCGTTGAAATCATGCTAAACAAGGGGACCTACACCTTGAAAGATCCCCTCCGGGCACTTGCGTCTTTATTAAATGAACGGGACCTTGAATCTGCATCGGCTTATCTTGATCTGCTTTGCGACACCTTTTCACAGGATCTTTCTTATGTCCAATGCCAGCATTTTTCTTATGTTCTACCCAGAGCCGTACGTTCCTTTTCCTCTCCTAGACGGGTCTGGCAGATCAAACAGTTGCAACGTGTCACCCGGGCCGATTTTAGGCTGGCAGACCCCTTTCTGGACGGCCTGGGAAAAGGACTCCATCTGCTTTCAAAAGAGGCTTTAAACCGTTTTGTTTCTCTGGGCCTCGACAAATTAAAGCAAAATAGCAAACTGGCTGCAAAATTTATATCACTGGAATCGAAACTCGGTATCGATACATTTACGGATATGCAGGTTACTGTTCCGATTTCCCAGGTTCAGCATCAGCTGACCCGCTACATTCGCGCCAGAACCGGCCTTCCAATTTCAGTGCGTCCCCTGTCTCTCCTGTCAAATTCATCCATAACAAAGCACAGCGAAAGGACTTTTGTCTTATCAGACGGAAAATATATATATCTGCCTGATGAAATCAGCCTGTTCCCCCATAAAACTGAAAACACAATGCTTTATAAATGCCTTGCAAGACTTGAAGCCGGGCACTATGAATTCAATACCTTCGACTTTGATCTGGAAAAAGCCGTAGAGAGATGCAATCAAGTGTTTACCTCCCCCCTGCCCTCCTGCTTGAAGAAGGAGGATCTGGGAGAAAATGATCAGAAGTATCTTTCTGATCTGGAACGCTTTTTTTTATCATTTCCTGTCAAGGCGCTAGCATCTGATCTGTATACCATCTTCGAACATGGCCGCATCAGGATTATGCTGACCCGGCAGTATCCTGGCCTTGCCAGACAGACACTGCCTGTGCTCCGACACGAGGCAGCACGCATTATTAAACAGGACAAATCCAATGAAGCCATCTTCCTTTTGTATCTATGGATCGCCCTTGGTATTCCAGCAGAAGAAAATTTCGGAATTAGTCGTCAAATAGAAAAGCATGCCAAGATGTTCGCGGATCTGTTCGATAATAAGATAAAAGAGGATCAAACGGTTGAGGTCTGTGCAGAACTGGTTGCCAGAACATATCCTGGTATGGAAAAATTTTTAAGGCGGACAGCAGGCGACAAAAGGCTTGAAGAATTTTACAGGCCCATAAAAACGCCTTTTGGTCGCAGGTTAAGGCCGGATCTTTTCTTCTCCACATACCGGAATTATGAGCATATGGCAGGAAACTTAAAGGTTAAACTTGAAGAAAAGGGATTCAGAGTCTACAAATCGGATATAAAAAAG
>JAZFVY010000015.1:0-2773 GCA_036447975.1 Desulfobacterales bacterium | reverse complement strand
AGATTAGTGTTCAGGGCAAGGCGCGAAACGGTGAAAAAGCGGAGCATACACGTAGTATGTGAGCATTTTGAACCGTTTCGCAACACCGCCATGGGCACTTAGATTGTTTTTGAGATAGGTTCTAATTGGACCATCATAAGATCAAAGGAAAAACGTGATAAACCCTTTAAAAAACTGGATTACACTCTTCCAAAAAAAAGAACAAATTACAGCACTTGTCTTTTATTGTCAATAAAATTGTATCGCTATGAATTATACAAATAAGTCTTTATGTATTAATTGTAACACTTTGGCTTTTTAAAAATATTACCGCTTCAGGTTTAATTAAATTTTTACTGAAAAAACGTGTCCCACAAGCATTCAGGTGATCCGGTATTAAAGTGGGTCACTGTTTGAGTGTATTAGAGAGCGTTAAGTAAGAACAGCAAAATAGCAAATTTCAACTGTGAATTAAATAATATGCGCATTTAATCGGCTTTTATATACAGGATAGCACCTGTTCTTTTTTTACGCTCACTTATGCACGAGTTTGACACGATATAATACCGGATTACCTGAATGCGAAAATGTTACTTCTTTATAAAGGATAAGCCGTCAACCTCCAGACTTAACTTTGATAAATCCTTTTGAATAATAATCGGTTAAAGCGCCATTTTTTTGGACAACAATCAGGCATTCAGTGTTGTCAAGGCTGTTCACAAGCTTAAGACCTTTTTCAGGACCCAAAACCATAACTGCGGTTGCAAGACCATCTGCAAATGTGCATGTATCAGACATAATTGAAACACTTACAACCCCGTTTGTTACCGGATACCCATTATTCGGGTCGAGTATATGGGAAAAGCGCTTTCCGTCTATTTCAAAATAATTTCTGTAATCACCGCTCGTTGCAAATGCTTTGTCTTGCAAGGTTAAAACTTTGAATACTTGATCGTAAGGCGCATCTTTTTGGGGTCTGTTGATGCCTATTCTCCACTGCTTGCCGTCTTTTCTGAGGCCAGAAGCAAATACCTCACCTCCAATCTCCACAAGGAAGTTTTCTATTCCGTCTGTTCTAATAAGCATTGCAACTTGATCAACAGCATATCCCTTTGCAATGGAGGCAAGATCAAGGGATATGGAAGCTTTTCTTTTTAACAGATACCGGTCGGGGGAAATTTCGATATGATTGAATCCGATGTCGGTTAATATTGCTTGAATTTCTGATTTTGAGGGGATTCTTTTTTTGTTTTTGGAATTGCCGAAGCCCCAAAGATTTACAAGCGGCTTGATAGTACCATCCCAGGCTCCACCGGTTAGTTGATAAATATTTTGCGCAACTGTCATTACATACAGAAAGTCGTCTGATACATAGAATTTTTCTCCAATTCGGCCCAAGGCATTAAACCGGCTTATTTCGCTGTTTTTCCTATAGGTGGACATGCTGTTGTTTATCTCTTCAAGCTTCACCTCAATCTTGTGTTTAAGGCCTTTAGTATTATCGAAAAACCCGGTGACAATCTTTATGTGATAGACTGTACCCATGGTTTTCCCTGAGAACTCGACTTCATTTTGAATGCCGCATCCTGCGGATAATAAAACGAAAAAGAAAACAACCGTTTCATAAATATATTTTTTCATAGCAATGAATTTCAAACCAAGGTCTCCGGTAATTTGATTTCGAAACGATTTTGCCGACGGTGCAAACGATTTATGGATAAAAGGCTGAACATTTTTCAAAGGTCTCTCTTTGAAATGGCAGGGAAAGGGGGACAGCGCAAAACCTTCAAGTAAAGGAATGATGGATTATTTGCCTGTTCTTGATAAAACATAGTATCCGGATGGAAACTGCTTATTCATCTTCGATATTATTTTGATCTTCATCAATGACTTTGATAGGACGAGTAATATTTTTTATTTCGCTATCATCATCAAGATCCGAATCAGAGATATCTCCTTCAAGCAATTCATCAATTTCCGGCGGATCGCTTTCAACTTCAACCTCAACAACCGGCGCCCCACGATCTTTTGTCAAAATATCAAGGTCGTTAAAGAATAGCTCAACGGATTGATCATTATCGTGTTCATACATGTTTATAACCGCTTCGGCTATTTTTTCAGCATATATATTGATCGGAAACAATGCCTTAGTCCTCAATGTGGAAATAAGAGTCTCTTTTCCTTTTGCCATTGCCGATTCTATAGACTCATTGTCATATATTTCCTCGCAGAGGAGTGATAATATTTCTTTATCCAACTCGGCATACTCTCTGATTATCAGCTTGTTTTTTTCATCGTCTTTCAAAATCGAATATTTTTGCTTCATGGCCTCTCTCCTAAAATACAACAGAATTTCTATCTTTAATTATACTTTGTCTGATTTGAAAAATCGTGCAAATAAGAACGCCCGCCTCGATGATGCTTTTCCCGAAATGTGACAAATTAAAATTAACCAATCTTTAGAGGATTTATTTTTCCATTTTAAAATAAACTCTCGGAAATCATAAAAAAAGAATCATGTCAACAAACAATAATGCTTTCATATCAATAAATATATTGACCGGAAATTTGCTAACTGGTAAATAACAAATTGAAGTGTTCGGAGGGATGGCTGAGTGGTCGAAAGCGGCGGTCTTGAAAACCGTTGAGTGTAACAGCTCCGTGGGTTCGAATCCTACTCCCTCCGCCATTTATTGTCCAGGAGAGATGGCCGAGCTGGCTGAAGGCGCTCGCCTGCTAAGCGAGTGAGGGGTGAAAGCTCCTCCGAGGGTTCGAATCCCTCTCTCTCCGCCAT
>JAZFVY010000014.1:0-9720 GCA_036447975.1 Desulfobacterales bacterium | reverse complement strand
GGCAAGAAATCTGTAATCAACCACATCCCTCCTTTCCATCAATTCCTTTCAACAATTAATACCACAAAGTAGCATCTAACTGTTTGAAATATAAATTAATTTATCATTTGTCATACCAAATTTCCTTATAATATAATATTAAATATAGATTTCCCTCTGAACCTGTTCTCTATCTCGAATCAGTTTCCTTTGTGAAACATCTCTTGTTCTGCTGGCCTCATTTAAAAAACAAAATTGTTGGGAGTATATGAAATGCGGGAGAGAACCAGGGGGTAAGCCCTATGTAATGTATGAAAGCTCAAATGTAGTATGCAAAGATACCAGATTGTGGGCCTTTTTTGTTTTTGGAGGATTTTCTAATGGCCGAAAAACCAACATATGAAGAATTGGAGCAAAAGGTCAAGGAGTTTGAGGAAGAAGCTATTAATCGCAAACGGGTAGAAGAGGAACTTCGTATCTATGAATGTATAGTTGCTACAGCAAATGAACATATGGCCTTTATTGACAAGAACTACATCTATAAGGCGGTAAATGACACGTATCTTAAAGCCCATAAAAAGAGACGTGAAGAGATTGTAGGCCATTCTATAGTTGAACTGTTTGGTCAAGAAATGTTTACTAAAAAACTAAAGCCTCGCGCAGATCGATGTCTTGCTGGTGAGGAGGTTCATTATCAATTGTGGATAGATTACCCCGGTTTTGGGAGAAGATGCATTGATATCGCTAATTATCCATTTTTCGAAGAGGACAAAACGATATCGGGATTTATTGTAAACTCGCGCGACATCACAGATCGCAAGCGCACCGAGGATGCACTGCAAAAAGCGCACGACGAGTTGGAAGAGCGGGTTGAGGAACGTACTGCCAAACTGACAACTGTAAACGAGCAACTGACGCGAGAAATAGAAGAGCGCAAGCAGGCCGAAGAAGCGTTACGGGAGAGCGAGGAGAAATTTCGATCTTTGGTTGAGACAACAAGTGATTGGATCTGGGAGGTGGATGCCAATGGCATTTACGTTTACGCCAGCCCGAAAGTTAAGGACTTATTGGGGTACGAGCCGGAGGAGATTGTGGGCAGAACGCCGTTCGATTTGATGCCCCCCGAGGAGGCAAAGCATGTTGAGGAAGAGTTCAACGCTCTTATGGAAGCCTGCGAGCTATTCTATGGGCTGGAGAATCTGAACCTTCACAAAGACGGGAGAACAGTCCTGCTTGAAACCAGCGGGGTGCCAATTATTGACGCCAATGGAAAATTGCAAGGATACAGAGGCGTTGACCGTGACATCACCGAGCGCAAGCAGGCGGAAGAGGCGCTAAAGGAGTACTCGGAACGGCTTGAAGATATGGTCGAAGAACGCACAAAGGAACTTCGGGAGGCCCAGGACGAACTGGTCAAACACGAAAGGTTGTCTGTACTCGGACAGCTCACGGCCACGGTGAGTCACGAGCTGCGCAACCCACTCGGCGTGATCCAAAGTTCGGCTTTCTATGTTGAAAGCAAGTTAAGCGATGTTGATGTGAAGATCATAAAGCATCTAAAAAGGATCAAAGAACAGGTGGGCCTGTGCGATTCTATCGTCGGTGATTTATTGGAATACACCCGGGGTAGGCTGTCCGAGAAGTCTAAAGGAGATCTGCATACCTGGCTGGAAGCGGTGCTGGATCAGACAACCATCCCCGAGCAGGTGAGCCAGGTCCGGGAGCTGTATCTTGGACTGCCCATGGTTTCTTTTGACAGGGATAGATTGCAGCGAGTTGTGATCAACCTGGTTAATAACGCCGTCCAGGCCGTCGTAGTACGGCAGGAGGGCTGGAAGGAGGAAGAAGGACCTTATAAGCCGCAGGTGAAAGTGGCCACCTCCATGGTCGAAGATGACGTATGCATTGAGGTGGAGGACAACGGTATCGGCATGGACGAAGAGACGGCCGGGCAGGCCTTTGAACCCCTGTTCACCACCAGGGCCCGCGGCACCGGATTGGGGCTTGCCATTGTGAAAAAGATCGTTGAGGAGCATGGTGGGGCCGTTTCTATTAAAAGTGAACCGGATGTAGGAACGAAAGCCACGGTGGTAATTCCCGTAATTCAGGAATAACAAAGTCTTTATGAATGTATTGCAGGGATATTATTACATTTTAGAATTATCTTTTTTACCTCGTCCTAGATATCCTTTTTTATTCAAAGCATCCAAAATCCTCTGTCGCTTGTTTGATTAACCGTTGGGAGCGTTCATCAGACCTGGACAGGAGAATAGATTCTCCAAGCCAATATTTATTTTATCTCAACCTTTAATAGCTTTTGTAACCGCATATGGTTATATGTAGGAGACCGAAAGTTTCTATTTCGATCCACCTCACCTCATCAACCTTAATTAGGAAAGGAGGTCTGAATCATGAAACGCTGTAAATGGATGTTAATCGTTGCAATTGTCGTTTTGGGAATTTTCCCGGCAAGTGTTATGGCAGAGCCCATTACGGTCAACTGGTGGTTTGCTCACGGCGGACGACTGGGAGAAAAAGTCCAATCCATAGTGGGCAATTTTAATTCCATGCAAAACAAATATAAGGTGGTGGCTACTTATAAGGGGAACTATCATGACACAATGACCACCGGTATTGCGGCGTTCCGATCAAAGAATCCCCCGCATATCCTACAAGTCTTTGAGGTCGGCACCGCGATTATGATGGCGGCCAAGGGGGCCATTAAACCGGTTTATGAAGTGATGGCTGCATCGGGCCAGCCTTGGAGCCCAGATGCTTATCTTGCCACAGTAACCGGCTACTACACCACCCCTGATGGCAAGATGTTATCCTTGCCTTTCAACAGCTCGACTCCTGTCCTCTACTATAATGTGGATGCGTTTAAAAAGGCAGGACTCGATCCAAACAAGCCGCCAAAAACCTGGCCGGAAGTGGCTGATTATGCCAGAAAATTAGTGAAGGCAGGGTATCCGGCCGGCTTCTCGACAGCCTGGATATCCTGGATCCATGTGGAAAATTTTAGTGCGTGGCATAATGTGCCTATCGGGACCAAGTCCAACGGCTTTGGTGGACTGGATACCGAGTTTGTCTTCAATAGCCCCCTGCATGTTAAGCATATTCAGCGGCTTGCGGATTGGCAGAAAGAGAAGGTTTTCATTTATGGCGGACGACGCAACAAAGGCAACGCCAAATTTAGTTCAGGAGAGGTGGCCATGTATACAGAGTCGTCAGCCGGATATGCAGGGTTCAAAAAGACCTGCAAGTTCGAGTTCCGTACAAGTATGTTGCCATACTGGTCGGGTGAGGGCGGAGCACCACAGAACACCATCATCGGCGGTGCAAGTCTTTGGGTAATGGCGGGCCATTCACAGAAGGAATATGATGGGGTCGCAACCTTTTTCAATTACGTTTCCTCACCTGCCGTCCAGGCCGACTGGCATCAGTTTACGGGGTACTTGCCCATCACTACCGATGCCTACTACTTGACCAAGGGACAGGGTGTATATGAGAAGAAACCGGGCATGGAAACCGCCCTGAAGCAGATGACGCTCAATAAACCTACTGCCAACTCCCGTGGTTTACGATTCGGCAACTTTGTGCAGATGCGCGCCATCATGTATGATACCCTGGAAGCCATTTTTGCCGGCAAAAAAACCGCAAAACAGGGTCTTGATGATGCGGCCGTTGCTGGAAATAAATTGCTCCGCAAGTTTGAAAAGGCAAACAAATAAAAATCCTTGATCTTTGCTGGGCTCATTCATTTGTATGGATGAGTCCAGTAACCTTCCTGTGAAGTAAAAGAATATCTGATGGAAAAGCGCGTCGTTTTTAAAAATAAAATTTTGCCTTATTTTTTGGTCGCGCCACAAATTATTATCACGCTTGTTTTTTTTATTTGGCCGGCTTCCATGGCCATTTATCAATCCGCACTGCAGGAAGACCCCTTCGGGCTCTCAACGACCTTCGTAGCGCTTGAAAATTTTACATACATTTTCACCGATCCCATTTACATCAACTCGATTAAGGTAACCATGACTTTCAGTTTTTCTGTGGCGGCAATCGCCATGTCCTTTGCACTTCTTTTTGCTGTGATGGCAGATCGGGCAATACGTGGTGCCACTACCTACAAAACATTTATCATTTGGCCTTATGCAATCGCACCGGTGGTGGCGGCGGTCTTATGGTATTTTCTTTTTAATCCAACCGTTGGAATGATTTCTTTCTTTCTAAAATCCATAGGTATTAACTGGAATTTTGAGTTAAACGGCCGGCAAGCAATGATTTTGGTTATTATCGCCTCTGCCTGGCGGGAAATCTCCTATAACTTTCTCTTTTTCCTTGCCGGGCTCCAGGCCATTCCCAAATCTTTCATCGAAGCGGCCGCCATCGACGGGGCGTCCCCAAGGAAGCGCTTTTGGACCATTTCTTTTCCCTTGTTGTCACCAACGGTTTTCTTTTTATTTGTAATGAATATCGTGTATGCGTTTTATGATACTTTTGGAGTCATCCACTCCATTACCGAGGGCGGCCCGAATGAAGCGACCAATATAATGGTATACAAAGTCTATCATGACGGTTTTGAAAGCCTAGACCTCGGCGGCTCGGCCGCCCAGTCTGTAATTCTCATGATCGTTGTTATTTTACTGACCGTTATTCAGTTCCGTTTCATAGAAAGGAAGGTTCATTATTAAAGGAGCATATGATGGTTGAGCATCGGCCATGGCTTACTTTTTTAACCCACGCAATTCTTATTTTGGGCATTTTACTTATTGCGTTTCCCATCTATACGGCGTTTGTTGCATCCACTCACAGTCTGGATGAGATCACATCATCCTTTCCATTATTGCCCGGGCGTCATCTGATAGAGAATTACCGCCAGGCCCTCACCGTGGGCAGCGGGGAGGTGGGGGCAACCGTAGGCAGGATGATGCTGAACAGTGCCATCATGGCTTTCGGCATTACCTTCGGAAAAATTTTTATCTCCTTACTGGCGGCATACGCCATAGTGTATTTCAGATTTCGTTTCCGCATGTGTTTTTTCTGGATGATTTTTATTACCTTAATGCTGCCGGTGGAAGTTCGAATTTTACCGACTTATAAGGTGGTAGCGGATCTCAATATGCTGGATTCTTATTCCGGCTTGATCTTTCCATTAATCGCATCGGCCACAGCCACGTTTCTATTTCGCCAGTTCTTCATGACTGTACCGGATGAGTTGTGCGAGGCTGCAAGAATCGACGGTGCGGGTCCAATTCGTTTCTTTATTGACATCCTCTTGCCTATGTCACGTACTTCGATAGCCGCCCTATTTGTTATTCTCTTTATTTACGGGTGGAATCAGTATTTATGGCCTTTATTGATAACCACAGATGAAAAGTACTATACGCTTCTCATCGGGATCAAGCGTATGTTGGATGTGGCTGAGGGGCAAGCGGATTGGGAGATCATCATGGCCGCTTCCATACTGGCCATGATACCACCGGTGCTTGTAGTTATTTTTATGCAGAAGCAATTTGTGCGGGGAATGACCGAAACCGAAAAATAGGAGAATATCGATGGCGAACGTCAGCCTGAGGGATATCTATAAATCATTTGACAAAACTGAAATCATTCACGGTATCAGTTGTGATATTAAAGATGGGCAATTTGTCGTCATCTTGGGTCCTTCAGGGTGCGGCAAGTCCACCGTACTTCGAATGATTGCCGGGCTTGAAGTCATTACCAAAGGTGAAATTGCCATCGATGGAAAGGTGGTGAACAACCTGGAGCCTGCGGATCGAGATATTGCCATGGTGTTCCAAAATTACGCCCTATACCCACACATGACGGTCTTTAAGAACATGGCCTATGGTCTCAAAATTCGTAGAATGCCAAAGCAGGAAATTGACAAGAGAGTTCGTAATGTGGCAAAAATTCTAGAATTGACGAATTTTCTGGACAGAAAACCGAGGCAGCTTTCAAGTGGACAGCGGCAACGAGTGGCCATGGGCCGGTGTATCGTGCGGGAACCCAAAATCTTTCTATTTGATGAGCCCCTCAGTGATCTCGATGCCAAACTGCGGGTTCAAGTGCGCCTCGAACTCCGCAATCTTCATGAGAATCTTGGGATCACCAGTGTTTATGTAACCCACGACCAGGTAGAAGCCATGACCTTAGGGGATCGGTTGATTATCATGGATGATGGATATGTGGAACAGATTGGCTCTCCACTGGAAGTGTATGAACAGCCGGCCACGCGGTTTGTCGCAGGATTCATTGGATCACCGGCGATGAATTTTTTCCAGGCCCGAGTTAGTAAAGACGGTACTCATTTAGAGCTACCGGGTATCGAAAAATTGCCCCTTTCGAAAGGTGCTCGGCACAACTTCGGTGGCCAGGAAGTTGTCATGGGAATTCGGCCCGAACATTTTGAAGTAACAGAAAAAGAAGCCGGCACTTTTCATATAATCGTAGATCATGTAGAAACGTTGGGAGCCGACACCTTAGTTCACGGGCATTTTGGAGAAGATAATTCAAGCTTAACCGTGCGGCTTACGGACATACATCATTTCAGAAAAGGCACTACCTTGCCTTTGGTGGCTCCTCCTGAAAAACTGCATTTGTTTGATAAGGATAACGGGAATCGTATTGGTGATTGAATAAGTGCGGATTCGGTTCAGATGTATCTCACCTAATTTAGGTGTTTCTTGTTGCCCTTTCCTATATCTTTCGACCGACCTATCATAAAATTGTTGCTATACATTATACAAACAAAATATATTTATATGAAACTTGGTTAAGCTATTTTTTTGAGGATGGAAATGTATGCTCAATTAATCAACACCATGAAGGAAGCCATCCAAGAAATGAGAAAATGGCCCGAAAAGACCATTCATCTCTTTCATCGCATGTTTCTTTGAATTTGCAGATCTTTCAGTAGATTGTTTAAATGAGGAATTTATTGCTTTTCAGGAAAAAAAGCCAAGCTGGCCGATGATATAACAACAAGTACAGAACCTACATTGTGAACTATGGCGGCCATAATCGGTGTCAACAGCCCTAACCCGCCGGTTAGTATTGCAGCGGCGTTAAAGACCATTCCGAAAGCAATGTTAAGTTTGATAATGGTTAACATGCGCCGACTCAAGAGAATTAGCCAGGGAAGTTTCGACACGTCGTCGTGTGTTAGCGCAATATCAGCAGTTTCCAATGCTACATCAGTTCCAGCCACACCCATAGCTACACCCACATTTGCCGATGCCAAGGCCGGTGCGTCGTTAATGCCGTCCCCGACAAACATCACCGGCAATTCCTTCTCTTGATATTTCTTGATTATTTCCAATTTATCCTGTGGTTTGAGTTTTGAATAAACTTCGATTATACCTACTAAACCAGCGACTCTACGTACTGATTTCTCATGATCGCCTGACAGGATGGCTATACGATTGAGCCCCAATTTCTTAAATTCCTCAATTGCTTGGACAGCCATTGGACGAACTTGATCAGAAACACTTAGCAAACCAACCGGGCTACTGTCTCGGTATACGACAAGCGGAGTAGAGCCACGATTCAGCAAATCTTCCATACATCGTTGTAAAGGAATGGGCATTACCACCTCACTACCTCCAACAGCCGCGCTGCCTACTTCCACCAACGAACCATTGACAGTGGCTCTAACGCCAAGTCCTATCTCATGAAAAGCATTCTCTGCCTGTTGGACAACCACTCTGGCGTAATGTGCCGCTTTTAGCACTGCTCGGGCTAATGGATGAGTACAGTTTTGTTCTGCGCTGGCTGCACAAGAAAGCAGTTCTTCTTTTCTCACACCTGGGATGCAAGCAATCTCTTCCACCCAAGGTTCGCCCAAAGTCAGAGTTCCGGTCTTGTCGAATAAAACCGCCTTGATCGAAGCAATCCTTTCTAAATACTGACCGCCTTTAACTAAAATGCCGGCTTTTGCTGCCCGGCCCAAAGAAGCCACTGTGGCTGTGGGTGTTGCAAGAATCAAGGCACAGGGGCAACCCACAATGAGCACTGCAACAGCTCGATTCACCTCTCCGGTTATCAACCAGGCCAAACCGGCACATGCAAGTATGGTTGGTGTGAACCATAATGCATAACGGTCAATAATACGCACTGCCTCTGGACGATGCCGCTCCGCTTCGATCACAAGATTTATCACTTTTCCCAAGGTGGTATCCTGGCCGACGTTATTCACACTTACTTCAATAACACCGTTATGGTTAAGGGTTCCAGCAAGAACTTGATCTCCTGAGCTCTTTTCCAATGGAAGTGGTTCGCCGGTCATGGCCGATTCATCCACTGCTGAAACCCCTAGAAGAATGATGCCATCAACCGGGATTCTTTCTCCTGGTTTGATTAGCACTCGATCACCGACCTTTACTTGGTCAATAGGCACAACTAGTTGATCTTCACTCTTTAGGACTGTTGCTGTCTGAGGGGAAATTTCGATCAATGATTTGATAGCCTTTCTTGCCGATTCACTGGTAACTTGTTCGATCAGTGCACCGAATGTCATAACGAAGCTTACTACAGCAGCGGTTAGAAATTCACCTTGGATCATGCTGGCAATAATCGCCAGACTTACGAGTTCGTCCACATTGACTTCGCGATTCATGAGCCCCTTTATAGCATCCCAAATGATGGGCAAGCCGTTGATGACAACTGAAAAGATAGCCAGTGACATCCCTAAATTACTTGGATCCTGATGTCTATAATCAACCAAGAAGCTTGCCAAAGCCAACAGACCTGCCGAAGATGCAATGTAAAAATCACGTAGTTTGAAAAGTTCCTGATACACACCCAGTTTTGTAAAACGTCCGATCATATTATCCTTCTTACCTACTGAACTTGTTAAATATCTCTATTACTTGAGAAATCAAATCATCTTCGTCGCTTTTATTTTTGATAGCCGTGGATACACACCCTTTGAGGTGATCCTCCAGAATAAAAGCGCCAAGTGAACGCAATGCTCCACTTGCTGCGGCTATTTGTTTCAGAACTTGCATGCAGTCCCGGTCATCTTCGACCATTTTCTTAAAACCTCGAATCTGTCCTTCGATCCGGTTTATCCGAGCTAATAGTTTTGGATGATCATCTCCGCAAAGTGCCATGTGAACCTCCATATACTTATAGGGTGTATATGTATATTCTCAGTTGATAGCTTTGTCAATAGAAAATTTAGGTTCTTCTCCAACTAAATTGGAGAAGAACCAATATTTTTTGCACAACGTATTACAGTTAAATGATGAAAAAGCAGAAAAAAACGCTTGTCGGATGGAGCACGCAATGGATAAAACCGCAATCGATAGGCTAATCAAGTTTATAGAATATATCCACAATTGCCCCAGAACAGGAGATGATTGGATAAAAGCCTTCGTGAATTATTATTCTAAAGATGAACATGATCTGGATAAATGCAATGAGTGCCTCGAAAAATGTGTAACTCGTTTTCAGGAAGGCGTCTGATCATATTCTCCAACAAAATTCATTCCTCAACTAACATCATACTGTATATTTTATATGTCTAATTTTCAAAAAGATGTGGCCAAGAAACCAACCTATGAAGAATTAGAACAGAGGGTTAAAGAGCTAGAGAAAGAGGTTGCTAAACACAAGAACGCCGAGGAGTCTCTAAAAGAATAGACGCATTTGAACAACATCCTCCTTGATGCTATACTTTGTGTAGCTCTACTTATTCGTCAAAAGACCCAAGAAATTGTTTTTCTAACGAAGCTGGGA
>JAZFVY010000013.1:0-4058 GCA_036447975.1 Desulfobacterales bacterium | reverse complement strand
CAACTATTGTTGAATGTTAACCCCAAATACATCAGGCTTTCGCCTTATGTGCCTGCTTCAACGCTTTTTGCGCCTATAAAGGCTGTTGACCTTGGTCTTTCACTGGGAGAACATGTCTTCGCACTGGTATATCCGTCGATTTCAAGTTATGTGGGAGGCGATATTGTGGCCGGTGTTATGGGGTCGGGAATGTACCGCACCGAAGAAATTACACTTTTCATGGACATCGGCACCAATGCTGAAATTGTAATTGGTAACAAGGACTGGCTTGCATGTGCGGCCTGTTCAGCAGGACCGGCCTTTGAAGGAGGCGGAATCAAATTCGGGATGCGGTCCGCAAAGGGGGCAATTGAGGATTTTTCCATGGACCCCGTCACCTTTGAACCCATGAATATCACCATCGGTAATGTCAGACCCAAAGGTATCTGCGGTTCCGGATTAATTACAATGGCAGCCGTAATGTTTGAAATGGGTGTCATTGATAACCGTGGAAAATTCAACCGCGACCTTGATACACCCCGAATACATGAAGTTGATGGTGTTTACGAATATGTGCTGGCATGGAAGGATGAAACCCAGATCGACAGGGACATTGCCCTCACGGAACCGGATCTTGACAATCTCATACGCGCAAAGGGCGCCATGTACAGCGGTTGTATGACCCTCCTTGAAGAGGTGGGGCTCGGGATTAGCGACATTGAGCGCATATATCTGGCAGGGGGGTTTGGAAGCTATGTGGACCTGGAAAAAGCGATGACTATCGGTTTGTTGCCTGAAATAGATCCTGACAAGGTTAGGTTTGTGGGTAACGGCTCCCTGATGGGCGCAAAAATGAGCTCTTTAACAAACCGTATCCGGAAAGACGTAGTGGAGGTAACCAAGAGGATGACAAACTTCGAACTTTCCGAAACCCTGTCTTTCATGGATAATTATGTGGCAGCACTTTTTTTGCCCCATACAGACTTGAATCAATTCCCCAAACTCAACGCCCGCCTTGAAGCCCGCAGGGCTTTGCAACAATGAATCGGACCAATTGGCTGGTACGCTGAATCCCTATGGCACTTTGACCGAAACGGAGCGAAGTTATTTGAGGGGTCGGGGAGTTTTCATCTTTAAGACCGCTCCATGGGTAATCAGATTCCAAATCGTGTGAACTCGCACACCACACTCCTTTACATCTGATCACCCATTACGCTTAATTGAGGATAACTTTTCGATAAAACTCCCCGACACCTCAGTTATTTAAGATATTAAGATAGAACCGACTCCAATAGGGCATCGATTTTTGATAATATCTGGTCGTCGGTGCTGTGATTTAATTTAATTGCTCTTGAGGGACATTCTGCAGTACAAATTCCGCATCCCATGCAAGCAGACGGATGAATTTGTGATACCCCTTCTTCATTAATGAATGGCGCATCAAAAGGGCATATTCGGACGCAGACCAGACATGCGGCGCATTGATCAGGATTCACTTCGGCTACTGCAGCGGAGGTCGTCATTTCCTTTTTACACAGAATCTTCAAAGCCTGCTGTCCGGCGCTTTTGGCCATAGTGATGTTTTCTTCAATAAATCTTGGACTGTGAGCTGTTCCGGCCATGAAAACTCCGGACGCTGCAAACTCTACAGGCCTTAATTTTACGTGGGCTTCAAGAAAAAAACCCTCATTGGTGAGCGGCAGTTTAAGTAGGCTGGTTATCTGTTTTGCGCCTTCATCAGGTCTAATTCCGGCACTCAAAACCACCAAGTCTGGCTCTACGCTAAAGTCCTGATGCGAGTTTCGATCGGTGAAATCAACTATCAATTTACCGTTATCATCATGAACCCGTGGCTTTTCTTCAGGAATATACCGGAAAAAGAGAACACCTTTTTGTCGTGCTTTTAAATAATACAGTTCTTTGAATCCATAGGTTCTTAAATCACGATACAAAACAATGACTTGGGCATCAGGATTCATCTCTTTCAGTTTTATACTGTTTTTCACGGCAGTGGAACAACAGACTCTGCTGCAATAGGGAAAATCCTGGTTTCGTGAACCGACGCACTGGATCATTACAACCCGGTTGATCTCAGATGCCCAGGCCGGGTCTGTCATAAGACGTTTTGAAAATTCTACCTGGGTGATGCTCCGCTCATCAGAGCCGTAAAGATATTCATTAGGATGATAGGGTTGGCCACCGGTGGCCACCACTACGGCACCGTATCGGACATCCTGGGTCCCGTCTTCGCCTTGAACGGTTCCGCTGAAAGCTCCCAGATGTCCGGCATTGGAAACAAGCATGCTTTTTAAATAAATGGTGATTTTCGCATGATTGGTGACTCTTTCTTCTAAGTAGCGTATTAGTCTTCCGGGAGAATTGCCTTCCAGCGTGGATGTGAGGTTCCTGGCAAAACCGCCAAGCCTGTCATTTTTCTCCACAAGGTGTACATGAAATCCCTGGTCGGCAATAGTTAAGGCTGCGGTCATACCGGCCAAACCTCCTCCGATAATCAGCCCATCATTTTCCACCTGAAATACGTTGTCTTTTAGGGGTTCCAGTTTTACCGCCCGGGCCACACTTGCACGGATAAGGCTCTTGGATTTCTCGGTGGCTTTTGCATGATCATTTCCATGGACCCAAGAACATTGGTCTCGGATATTTGCCAGCTCAAATAAATAGGGGTTTAAACCTGCTTCACGCAGGGTATTTTGAAACAGCTGTTCGTGTGTTTTCGGAGAGCATGCTGCCACCACGACACGGTTGAGACGGTGCTCTTGAATCAAATCAACAATTGATTGCTGGGTGTCTGTGGAACATGTAAACATAAAATCCGTCGCAAATACCACGTGCGGAATTTTATTTGCGTAATCCAAGACTTTGGGTATATCCACAACACCGGCAATATTGGTTCCGCAATGACACACGAGAACTCCAACACGGGGCGTTGAATCGATGGGTTTTTCCTCAGGTATTTCATCAACGATTATTTCGGAATTTCTCGCGGCATTAATTAAGACGGAAGCCCCGGCTGCCGCAGCACCGGCCTGGATTACCGTTTCGGGAATATCTTTTGGAGATTCAACGCCGCCGCATACATAGACTCCCGGTCGGGAAGTGGATACCGGTTCATCAAATTCGGTTGTTAAAAATCCGTAAGGATTTGTGACGATCCCCAATCGACGGGTAAGCTCTGCAAAATCCTCTGAAGGCTTAAAACCGCTGGACAGGACCACCAAGTCATATTCTTCTTCCTTCTTGCAATTTAAATGATGATCAAAGGTCTCAATTATCAAATTATCATTTTCAGGATTCAGATAGACCTGGGAAATCATGGACCGTCTGTACTTAACACCATGCCGCCCCCTCGCTCGATCAACATAGTCATCAAAACCTTTGCCTTGAGCGCGAATATCCAAAAAATAAATCATCGTTTCTGTTTCCGGTTCATGGCTGCGAGTCAATACGGCCTGTTTTGCAGCATGCATACAGCACACCGAGGAGCAAAAGGGCCTGTTTCGTGCCGCATCCCGGGACATTACACATTGAATCCAAGCGACTTTTTTTGGAACCTCACCGTCCGATGGCCGGCGGATGTGTCCGCTGTACGGACCTGTTGCTGATAATATGCGCTCATATTGCAAGGACGTGACAACATTTTGATATCTGTCATAGCCGAATTCACCATGCTTAGCTGTTAAAGCCAGCTCAAATCCGGTGGAAAGTACAACGGCACCGGCATTAATGCTTAGCACTTCAGGTTGTTGATCGAATTCAATCGCCTGGGGAGGGCATATTTTTTCACATATGCCGCATTTTTTTTTGAGTAAATACAGGCAATGTATATCATCCAATGCATACTTTAAAGGAACTGCCTGGGGAAACGTCAGGAAGGCAGCCTTTCGCTTTCCTAATTCCCCATTAAACGGATCAGGAACCTTTATGGGACATTTTTCCGCACATTGCCCACACGTAATACATTTATCTTCATTAACATATCGTGGTTGTTTTTCAATCTGAGCAAGAAAGCTGCCGGGCTCCCCTTGCAGATCCAGTAAACGGCTGTTAGTAATAATTTC
>JAZFVY010000012.1:0-2445 GCA_036447975.1 Desulfobacterales bacterium | reverse complement strand
TATAATGCTTTCACAAGACCAGACAATACGAATATAGAGAGGACTACTAAAAAAATAATCCTTAGATGTCTCTGCTTCACTTCTCCCCTCTGATTAGTTTACTCTGATTATTTCCCAAAAACAACTGCTTAAAACCAACCTACTATTTACGTCCTGTCGCAGTGCCTTTTGACCCCTAGCCGTGATTCCCACAGATATAAATCGTCCTAACACAATGTATGGAACCCCACCATCTGACTTACCTTCTATTTGTTATTAGTTAGTTGTATTATAAATTTATAAATATACTGCCACCATATTATATAACTATCACTGCAAGATTCTACACAATCTATATTCTGGAAGTACTCTTTATAATGCAGTATCAAGCATGTTTCAAGATTTTTGCATTTTTTTCTTTACAAGAGGTGGATATTATGACATAGTGGAAATATGTTTATAAGTTCAGATAAAAATATAACAGAATTCTCACATGTCTTTCTCCATCCCTCTAACTCTACACATCGACAATACGAGGCACTCCGAGCATATTTCATCGAGGGGCTTTCCAGTAAGGAGGTCGCCAGGCGTTTCGGCTACACCGAAGGAAGCTTTCGCGTGCTTGCACATGGGTTCCGCCAAAATCCTCATCGACAATTCTTCCTTCCACCTGCCAAAGGACCTCATAAAGCTCCCAAAAAGGATACGGTTCGTGAACGAGTCATTACATTACGTAAAGAAAACTTTTCTATTTATGATATTAGTAAGGCTCTTCATACAGAAGGACATAAAATTAGTCCCGTGAGTGTATCACTAATCTTAAAAGAAGAAGGTTTTGCCAAGCTTCCCAGAAGACGGGATGAAGAACGTCCTCCAGGACTACATCCCATAAAGGCTGAAATTGCCGATGTAAGGCAACTTGATTTGGCGCCCCGTCATTTCCGTACCAAGTTTGGTGGCCTCTTCCTTTTCCTGCCTCTTTTGGCTTCGATTCCTTTTGACAAAATTATAAACCAGGCAGGATTCCCGGGTTCAAAAATGATTCCTGCTGGCTCTGCAATGCGCTCCCTCCTGGCACTGAAACTTTTCGGTTCAGCTCGTCATAGCCATGTCATGAGTTACGTCCTTGATGAAGGACTTGCCATTTTTGCTGGTTTGAATGCAATCCCTAAGCGTGCTTTCCTTACAGAATATAGTTGCCGGATCGACCCCGGCTGTTATCCCAAGTTGATGAAATTCTGGTTTGATGCTATGGAAAAACTAGGGATTGACCGAGGTGCATCATTTGATCTTGACTTCCACACCATCCCTTTTCACGGTGAAGATGCATTGGTTCAAAAACATTATGTTTCCAAGCGCAGCCGCCGACAGAAGGGGGTTTTGGCCTTTATTGCTCAAGATGCAAATACCCGTGTCTTTTGCTATGCCAACGCTGAATCGCGTAAAGAGACGCAAAATGATGAGATTCTCCGATTCATTGAATTCTGGAAGGAACGTACAGGACATCTCCCAGAAGAATTAATCTTTGATTCCAAGCTTACTACCTATAAGAATTTGAGCAAACTTAATCAATTGGATATAGATTTTATCACTCTTAGAAGACGTTCACAAAAGATGATACAAGAAGCTAATAATGAACCAATATCTGCATGGAGGAAAATCGAACTTCAAGGGGTTTCTCGCATCTACAGAAATCCTCGAATATTAGATAGCAAAATCTTCATAAGAGATTACGAAGACCCCATTCGTCAGTTGGTAATTACTGATCTCGGGCACGAAGAACCAACTTTCTTGCTGACCAACCAACTCACACGCTCGGCACCTAAACTAATTACTCGCTACGCACAAAGGATGATCATCGAGAACAATATTGAGGACGGCGTTGATTTTTTTCATATGGATGCTCTATCCTCTGCTGTTGCCATGAAAGTCAATTTAGATTTACAACTTACCCTCATGGCAAGCAGCCTCTATCGAATCTTAAGCTCAAGAATCGGGAATGGCTATCAAAACGCCAAATCTCGCCATCTCTTCAGAGATTTTGTTGATGCTACCGCCAATATAATTATTGATGAAAGAGAAATTCTCATTCGATTTCAGAAAAGGGCTCATAATCCTTTGCTAATTGCTGCAGGCTTTGATAAAGTAGATATTCAAATACCATGGCTGGGAAGAAAAAGACTCCGCTTCATTTTCGGATAGTGGTCCATGGTGTTAAGTCAAAAAACTAACATGGGAATCCAGGCTAGTTAAATAAACTACCACCTGTGAAACGGGTGGCTTTGTTTTATGGCCAAAGGCCGACAAACAAAGGAAGCACGAAAGTGCTAATGTTTACTTTGCGCTCCCGTGCGAAGCATGGGGTTTTCAAAGCAAACAATAAGCTTCGCCATTGTGAAATATGTATTGACCTAGTGGAATAATCTAATCTTTCAAGCATTTCACTTGGTAAACATTTAACCCTGT
>JAZFVY010000011.1:0-8995 GCA_036447975.1 Desulfobacterales bacterium | reverse complement strand
GATCCTGATTTTTATTTTCCCCAGGAAGATCCGGATTTAGATGCCGGGAAAATCTGGGTAGGACCTGCCGACGACACAATTCTTCGCAAAAGAGGTGTTGAGTTCGTGGACGGATCAGCACCCGGTTTTGCAGCCATAGTCGGTGCATGCCCGGACCCTGAAACCGCCAAGATGATCGTTGAAGACTACCAGTTGAAAAACCTGTATATTTTCTGTGCAGCCCAGCATAACGGTACATCTGTCATCGAACAGCTCATGGAGGCCGGTGTGCAGATCGGCTGGAACACAAGGATCGTACCTTTTGGCCCTGATATTTCATCGGCCGTATTTGCCTTAGGTTTTGCCAACCGGGCGGCCATGGCATTTGGCGGTGTCCAGCCCGGCGACTATAAAAAGATTCTTCTTTATAACAAGAACCGGATCTTTGCTTTTGTCAATGCTTTTGGAGAAGTCGGAACCCACTGGGGTGCGGCCGCGGCCGGGTGTGTAAACTGGGGTTTTCCGACCCTTGCCGACACCGACATCCCCGAGATTCTCCCCACCGGCATCTGCACCTACGAGCATGTAGTGGCTAATGTGCCCCATGACGAAATCTGTCAAAAATCGGTTGAGGTCCGGGGGCTCAAGGTCACTGTTTCGGAAATCGACATTCCCTGTTCATTCGGCCCTGCATTTGAGGGTGAAAGGGTCAGGGGCAAGGATCTGTATGTACAGTGCGGCGGCGGCAAGTCACAGGCCACGGAATTTTGCAAGATTGCCGAGATGGGCGACATCGACGACGGCAAGGTCGAGGTTATCGGACCTGACATCGGTGACTTTAAAGAAGGCGATACATTTCCTTTGGGCGTCTATGTCCAAGTCGCAGGCCGCGAGTTCCAGGAAGATTTCGAACCGATCCTGGAACGCCAGATTCACCACCTGGTTAACTATATTCAGGGCATTATGCATATCGGCCAGCGGGATATTGCCTGGTTCCGCATAAGCAAGGCAGCCGTGGAAAAGGGATTTACCTTAAAGGATATCGGTGTTGTCCTGCATGCCAAGTTCCACCAGGATTTCACCAAGATTGTTGACAAGGTCCAGGTCACCCTTTACACCAAGAAAAAAGATGTCGATGCGCTGACAAAAAGGGCCAAAGGCGAATACAAGAGGAGGGATGAGCGAGTCGATAAGATGACGGATGAAGGAGAGGAGATTTACTACTCCTGCACCCTCTGCCAGTCTTTTGCCCCCAACCATGTCTGTACGGTAAGCCCTGAGAGGACCGGTCTTTGCGGTGCTTACAACTGGATGGACTGCAAGGCATCTTTTGAAATCAACCCCACCGGACCGAACCAGCCCATTGAAAAGGGTGAATGCCTTGATCCGGTGCTGGGACAGTGGAAGGGTGTAAATGATTTTCTCCATAACGCCTCCAGGGGCGCTTTTACCCATTACAACTTTTACTCCATGGTGCACGATCCCATGACCACCTGTGGTTGCTGCGAATGCATTGCTGCTCTTCTGCCAACCTGCAACGGGATCATGACGGTGGGCAGGGAATATTTTGATGAGACTCCCTGTGGCATGAAGTTTACCACCCTGGCCGGTGTCATGGGGGGCGGGGCTTCTTCCCCTGGTTTTGTGGGCCATTCAAAGTTCAATATAACCCAGCGGAAATTCATTACAGGGGACGGAGGACTGCTTCGCATGGTCTGGATGCCCAAGGTCCTCAAGGAAGAGATCAAAGAGCGTCTTGAAATGAGGGGTAAAGAACTTGGTGTTCCTGACCTGTATGACAAGATCGCCGACGAATCCGTGGGGACCACCGAGGAAGAGATTCTGGCCTTCCTCGAGAAAGTCGGACATCCCGCACTTGAGATGGACCCGATCATCGGGTAATCAATACAGATAGGTTTCAGGAGCGGGAGCCGATCCCGCTCCTGAAACTTTACACCTAAAAATTAATACATAAAACGTAATGAAATAGAAGAAGGAGACAGTTATGGCATTAACCGGTATTCAGATTTTCAAACTTCTGCCG
Organism: Desulfobacterales bacterium; assembly: GCA_036447975.1. Classification (GTDB taxonomy): domain Bacteria; phylum Desulfobacterota; class Desulfobacteria; order Desulfobacterales; family UBA11574; genus JAUVVL01. The sequence goes on along the minus strand of JAZFVY010000011.1, from coordinate 6,972 downwards.
CAAACCAACTGCAAGGAGTGTGGTGTTCCCACATGCCTTGCTTTTGCCATGAACCTGGCATCAGGCAAGGCTGAACTTGACGCCTGCCCGTATGTATCTGACGAGGCACAGGAACAGCTTGCAGAGGCTTCAGCACCACCCATCCGGCCTATTGCCCTTGGCAAAGGCGTCAGAGAGGCTAAAACCGGCGGTGAAACCGTGCTGTATCGCCATGAAAAAACTTTTTTCAACCAAACACCTATTGCAGCCATGGTGGGGTCCGACATTTCAGGATCTGATCTTGAGGCCAAGTTGAAAGCCTGGAACTCTTTCCAGTTTGAAAGGGTCGGTTTTAATTTAAGACCCGAGCTTGTTGCCCTAAAGGATGTAAACGGTGACAAAGATGCATTTTCAGGAACGGCAAAGACAATTGCGGAAACATCAGAGTTTAACTTGGTATTAATGTCCGAGGATAAGGACGTTATGGCGGCGGGCGTTGATGCCTGTAAATTCAAAAGGCCCCTGATTTATGCCGCAACAGAGGGTAATGCAGATGATTTTGGTGCTCTTGCCAAAGAAAATGATCTGCCTCTGGCTGTCAAAGCAGATTCCGTTGAAGGGCTGATTTCGCTATCTGACAAACTCACTGGAATGGGGCTCAAAAACCTTGTGCTCGATTCCGGTTCCAGGGAAATCAAACAGTCATTCGAGGATCAGGTAATAATGCGACGTGAAGCCCTCAAATCGGGAAACCGGTCCCTTGGATTTCCGACAATTACTTTCCCGTGTGAGATGGCTTCAAACTTGGATATGGAAGCATTGATTGCTGCAATGCATATCGCCAAATACGGCGGCATCACGGTTCTTTCCGATTTTACCGGCGAGTCTATTTTTCCGCTGCTGCTTGAGCGTCTGAATATCTTCACTGACCCCCAGAGGCCCATGACTGTTACCGAGGGCATCTATGAAATCGGCAATCCGGATGAAAATTCCCCTGTTATTGTTACTACAAATTTTGCTCTGACATACTTTATCGTTTGCGGCGAGATTGAAGGCAGCAAGGTTCCTTCCTGGCTGCTCATCAAAGATACCGAAGGTCTGTCCGTACTGACAGCCTGGTCAGCCGGCAAATTTTCAGGTGATGATGTGGGAATGTTCGTAAAGAAATGCGGTATCATGGATAAAGTCAAGCACACGGAATTGATTATTCCCGGTTATGCTGCTGCTATAGCCGGTGATGTTGAAGAGGAGCTACCAGGCTGGACTATTACCGTGGGGCCGAGAGAGGCATCCCATATTCCGGCATTTCTCAAGTCAAAGTAAAAATATTGGCGGGGGCCATGCCCCGGTAACATCAGGCATTTACCGATAAAGAAGGGAGGGTGTATGATACTTATAGGTGAAAGTTTAAATGTAATTGGCAAAAAGATCGGCAAGGCATTTAAGGAGCGTGATCCCAAGCCGATTCAGGAGGAAGCCCTTTTTCAAAAAGAAAAGGAAATGGATTACATAGACATCAACCTTGGCCCGGCTAAAAAGGACGGACACGAACTGATGCCCTGGGTGGTTGAGGTTGTCCAGGAGGTGGTTGACGATATTCCACTGGTTCTGGATACATCCAACATCGCTGCTATTGAGGCCGCACTAAAAGTCTGCAAGCTGACTCCCATTATCAATTCCATTATGTGCCGTCCTGAACGGTATGAAAAGATGATCCCAATGGCTGCAGAATACAATGCGGATTTCGTTGCTCTTTTGTGGGGCCCTGAAGGTCTCCCGCGTGATGAAAATGAACGTGCTGCCCTTTGCGTTGAACTTCTATATGCAGCCAATGAGGCCGGTATTCCCAATGAAAAGATCTGGGTGGACGGCATCGTAACTCCGGTCAACATCCAGCAGCCCCAGGCAATAAGCCTGATGGAATTTAACGGGATGCTCCAGGATATTGCGCCGGGTGCCAGGAGCACATGTGGAGTGTCGAACATATCAAACGGTCCGCCCGACCATCTGCGGCCGATCCTCAACCAGACTTTCACGGTAATGCTCCAGAAATACAGCATGGAATCGGTGATTGCCGATCCGCTTGACGATTTGACGATAGCGATTGCCAGAGGAGAGCGCCAGGATATCGTCGATTTGATTTATGGTATAATGGACGGCGATGAGCCGGATATGGATAGTCTTTCTAAAGAGATGCAGGATTTTGCAAAGACCACCAATGTCATTCTTGGAAAGTCCCTCTATTCAGATTCATGGCTTGAACTCTAATTCTTATAAATTAAAATCATAAAAAAAGCCTCTTCCTTATGGGAGGGGCTTTTTTATTGGAGATTGTCGATTGTTGATTCAATTGTCATTCCATTCAACCCGGATTTCTCATGAAGAACATCAAATGTCTTTTTTTATTTTGCACTATTACAGTCTGCAATTCCGAACTTGAGATAAATTAATGTATAATTTATTAATATCGTATTATTTTTCCATTCTGTTTGATGTTCTTCATGAAAATTCGGGTTAAATTCCCGCTCAATTCCCACTGAATAACCCCATTAATAAACACTGAATCTTCTTGAAAATAGATACCGTGTCTGGTATCATTTAAAATTGAATATTTTGAAATAGAATAATTTGCCCATTATTAATGGCTTTTATTCGTTTTTTTTATTGCTCTTCTCAAAATAACGTTCCGAATGGGATTGATCGGTTTCAAACGTAAATATTCAATTCTTAGGTGAGTTTGATGATACAATCAAAAGCCCTTGAGGTTAATATTGCAGACTATCACGTGGATGTCGCCATAGATGAAAAATATTCTGCCCTTCAGGCGGTGATGTCAAAATATTACGGCCTTACGGAGGGATTGAACACATTTCTGCAAGAACTTTCACACCCTTATAAAAACTGGCAATTTATTGTACAGGAAGCCAGAGGATATTCCCTTAATTATTATCATCTAATCAAAAACCACTCGAATGGACCGGATGCGGCAAGGCTTTTTGTTGAAATATTTACAAGTGCCATTGAATCTAAAACCGAAATCGAAGTCAAAGTCGATGCCGTGGACAACCTTCTTCTTTTTATGCAGAAAATCATAAAGGATTCAGGTTCTGACATCCAAAGGTTCATGCCGGTCATCGTCGATTCTTTTGATTACATCAGGAACTATAAAGATGAATATTTCTTTTTGTTTGTTAAGAGTTTCTACCAGACAAAAAAACTGGCTGAAGCACTTTTAAACTGTTCATCTGAAATTACGGCAGATTTTAAGTCCGTCAATTTACTTCTCTTAAAATATTATAAGCATACATATACCTACTGGCTAAGTGAAATAGATCCCGGGACCTGGTTTAAAGAAGAGGTGGATAAAATTGATGATCCGGAAAAAACAGATGAACTCTTTCAGCAGATATCCCATAAACAACTTAAACAATTTCAGGCCGAACTTGAAGGGATCGCACAGTCCAAAAACATTGCGTCGGAAGATGTTCTAAGAAGTCTCATAGCGCTTCCCGGATACAACCAGTTTGTTAAAACATACCGGGAAATACCTCAAAGAATTCTTGATGAAGATACTAAAAACGTACGGAAAAATCGATGGAAGCTTATATTTCTTTTTCATATAATGAATATTTCCGGGCTGTCGCTGATCCATGAGGATACTTTAAGAGATATTAACAGAACATTGAGCTGGCTCATTGCCCGTGAGAGTCTCTTAAATACCAGCAACCTGATCCACAAGACCTTTTCCATATTAAAAACGCAAACCGGTAAATACCCTGTCACATCGTTGAACTGCGTTCTAAACATGGGAAAGAGTGTCTATAAAACCGATGATGGTGACCTTGTCAATTTTTTTATCGATTCCGTAATCGACCTTGGCTTTCAGTCCCCTATGATAGATGGTGTTGGAAACGACTGGCAAATAAAGGTCAACAGCGCTCACATTCTTAATATAAGGACATGGCTTGAGCTTATTGAACTGGATCCAAAATGGTCGACCAGACTTCTTTCATACCTGATAATCTATCTTTCTGTCTGCGGTGTATTTATTAGGGATACCGACCTTTTTCCCCGTGATATCACCCGATTATTAAACAGCGACATCGGACCGGTCTATAACCTGGCCAAACAGCTTGCCAGGCTTTTCCCGGTGTACTTTAACGACATTGGCGCCGAAGGTATACTGAGAGACATCTCAACGGAAATTGATGAAATTTACCACCGAAAAGATGTACTCATCCATTTTTTGCGAAAGCAAAGCCACGTTGAAAGCAGCAACCTGATCATCGATTTTATGGAAGCAACCCTTGATTTTTGGTCAACCAGAGAGAAAGGTCCTCTGAAGCCCTTTGTTCCACCAGCTATTTACGAAGAAATAAATACTAAGGGGCCATACATCGATGGTGTTCACAAAGCAATGTCACACCTTAACAAAAAGGGGGTTTCTGTACCGGACGATCTAATTACAATTAAAGAAGAGAAAATCAAACGACTCTTTAAAGGAATTTCAGGAGTATCAGAGAAAGATTTGAAAAGAGTGGAACTCGCCATAACCTTCTACAAACTATTGAACCAGAAATATAACCTCGATTTTATCGAGAGGGATAATTATCTTGGACAGCTCAAGGCCGAAGCCTTTCCAGATTTGGGCAGGCTGTATGATGCCCTTGCAGAACCTGATTTAAAGAAGAAGATCTACTGGCTGCTCGACTATCAGGAAGAGTTAAAAAAATTAATACTGTCTGATCAGACATATGAAATCAAGGAGGACATTTACAAAAAAAGGCATATTACAGTGGATATACCTTCCATGTACGGAAGTTACCGGGAAATGAAATTTGATGCCCTCGGGCTTGCGTTCAGGATAGAATCTTTAATCAATGTTCTTTTTGAGGAACTTGCCGGAAATATTGATCTCACCTTGATAACAAAATCCACCTTTTTTAAGATTTACGACCGATTAAGGTTGTTTTACAAAGCCTTGCGTGTGGATGGAATCACGTCGGTTGAAATTAATCGTCAGCTTGACATGTTGGCCCATTCACTTGAAACAAGAGAATTTACCTTTACACAGCACCTTGACATTTTTAAGGGTTTTGCTCTGGCTGTGAGAAATATCATCAATGATTATTTTAATAATATTCACGGAGAAAATTTGACCAAGTTTATGTCTCAAATACTTCCCGGGCAGATTTTGGCAAAGTATCATCCCAGAGAAGGCAAGGTCGACAATGAAAAACTGTGTCACATGACATCTGAGATATTCTTCCGTGACAGGATAGCACTTTCACTCGGGCTTCAGCAATTGGATCTGTTTTTAAGCCGTATCCTGAACACACTTTTCCAGCAGTCGAATAAACTGTCCAAAGATAAACTTCATCATCTTCTCCTTTATGATCCTGAAAAGACTATGACGTCTATAAAAAATATTCATAAGCGGGTTTCCGGAATTATCCATCTGGGAAGTAAAGGGCTGAACATGGTTAGGCTTAATAACTACGGCATGCCCGTACCCCCGGGTTTTATCATAACAACCGAAGCATTCCGCTATAGAGAAATCATTGACAGTTACTCGCCGGCTGAACAAAATTTCAAAGAACAACTTTTGCAGCAAATTTCTGACCTCGAAAAAAATACCGGCAAAACATTTAGTGATCCCAATAATCCTTTGCTCTTTTCAGTCCGTAGCGGGTCCGCGATTTCACAACCAGGAATGATGGATACATTTCTTGATGTGGGGATGAATGAGGAAATTGCAACCGGCATCGCAGAACTAACCGGTAATGCCTGGTTTGCATGGGATTGTTATCGCCGGTTTCTGCAATGTTACGGCATGGCTTTTGGCCTGGAAAGGGATGATTTTGACTCTATTATCAGTGAAATGAAGCAAAGATCAGGTGTCCAGTTTAAAAGGGAATTTACCGGTATTCAGATGCAGAAGGTGGCGATAGCATACAAAAATATGATAAGAGATGCTGGCATTGATATTATTGAAGATCCTTTTGACCAGCTATACCTGACACTAAAAAAGGTCTTTGATTCCTGGGAATCTTCCAAAGCCAAAACCTACCGTAAAATTATGGGGATATCAGATGACTGGGGCACGGCCGCCACTGTTCAGCAAATGGTTTTTGGGAACCTTTCTTGGCAATCCGGCTCCGGCGTCTTCTTTACCCACAATCCCAGATGGTCGGAGGACAGGCTGAGGCTATGGGGTGATTTTACAATCGGAAATCAGGGTGAGGACGTGGCTTCAGGTCTTGTTATTACTCTCCCAATATCGATTATACAGCAAGATATCGAAATGAGGGAGACTGATATAACCCTTGAAACTCATTTCCCTGAAATTTACATGGCCTTGAAAGAATGGGCGAATGAGTTGATCCGCATTAAGGGTTGGAGCCCCCAGGAAATGGAGTTCACTTTTGAAAGCCCATTTACTGAAGATCTGTACATGTTGCAGAGCCGGGATATGACCATGCGGGAAAGAAAGAAAGTTTTAACATTTGACCTTGAAGATATTACAGACGATAAATTATTAGGACGTGGTATAGCCGTTAGCGGCGGAGCAATGAGCGGTCGGATTGTTTTCAGCCTGAAAGAAATCGATCAATGGAGAACCATGGAACCTGAAACATTATTAATCCTTGTCAGGAGAGATACCGTTCCTGATGACATTCGGGAAATATATGCGGCAGACGGTCTTCTTACAGCCCGTGGGGGGGTAACTTCCCATGCAGCAGTTGTTGCTCACAGGCTAGAAAAAACATGCGTTGTAGGATGTGGGAACCTTATCTGTAACGAAAAGGAAAAAAGCTGTCGAATTAATGAAATACTTTTTAGATCCGGAGACCATATAAGTATTGACGGCCGTGAAGGGTCTGTTTATCAAGATTTATTAAGGGTTAAAGAAGCCTAACCAGTGCCTGAACGAAAAGTCATGTTCAGGCAAAATCCGAATATCGTCGATTATTCAGAGGTGAGGAACATGGA
>JAZFVY010000010.1:0-2941 GCA_036447975.1 Desulfobacterales bacterium | reverse complement strand
ATCATACCTATGGCTATGGGAAGAATGGTCCCCAGGTCTCCTAGAGAACCCGCAAATTCGAGACGATTAAATTTATATTGATGATCCATTTTTTACTCCATATTTATCCATGGATTGCCGGCATAAAAAAACGAATAGCCCTACCCCAATTGTCATTATAATCGCCCCTAGTGAAAAAGTTTGACGGAGCTGAAAAAGATCCATCATCAATCCTGCAAGGAAAGATCCAACAAGCATCCCCAAACTGTGCCCCATTGTCAAAAACGCCATGATAGACCCCATGGCGCCTATTCGATTCCCTTTTAATACTGCCATTGCCATTAATGCGGGCATTGATATGCCTCCTCCAAGACCGAAGATAATACTCGCTACTATCAGATCCCAAAAACCGTTTGCCTGTTGATATGAAAAAACAGCATAGGCCGTTATCACTCCCCCTATTATCACCATTACTTGTTTGTTGACCCTGTCGGATAAAAAGCCCATGGGAGTATGTATCAACCCACTGACAAAAACGCCTAACATAATTAGAATCCCAATAGATGAGCTGGATAGTCCAAACTCTGAATCCGCCAAGATCGGCAAAAATCCCCAGATGATCCCAATGCAAACGGTAAAAGTAAACCTGAATAAAAAAAGTCCGGCTATTGTCCTGTCGCTAAGGATCTGCCTCCATGCTGTGGGAGGTTTTCCTTTACGGACAAACCGTTCCGATCTTGTGGGGGGGAGTAAAAAAAGACTTAAGAAAAAACCCACAAGTGCAAGAAAGCCCATGCTTAAAAAAGAAGCTTCAAGACTGAAACGATCATTTATTACTCCGCCGATTAATGGTCCGATACTCAGACCAAAGAACATAGACATGTTAAACATACCCATGGTTAATCCTTCGGAACCTTCCGGCGTTATATCCCCCACATATGCCTGAACAACAGGCATAATCATGGCGGAAGCGATACCATGAATAAATCTTATTGCAATTATAGTTTCAACGTTATCTGAAAAGATAAAAGCAACAGAAATCAGGGCATAGGCAAAGAGACCTGCAACAATTAACGGTTTACGTCCTTTTTTATCCGAGAGTCTACCAAAATAGGGTAGAAAGAGTGTTCTTGATATGGAAAAGGCGCCGAACATCAAGCCGATGTATAACCCGCCGGCGCCAAGATCATGGGCATATACCGGCAACAGCGGTACAACGATCCCCGCTCCTATAACAGTGGTAAATATTGAAAAGAAAAGGGTACTGAAAATTTTTTTATTCAGTTTTTCCACACCGGATGTTCCTTTAAAACCGTTTTTATATAATGAGACTTTTGTGATAGAGGATATGCTAAAGATAGCTTGAAGATGAGATGTCCCGCCAAGACGGGATTAAGTTATTTTTGCATGAGCTCTAAGGTTGACTCGACAAGTTCTCTTATCTCTTTTAACCTTTCCTCCGACATGGCCTCAAAGCGAAGCACGAGGACAGGTTGGGTATTAGATGCTCGCACAAGACCCCATCCGTCGTCAAACAGGACCCGAGCTCCATCTATATCGATAACATCGTAACGCTCTTGAAAATATTTTGTTACCTTTTGAACCACATCAAATTTTTTATCATCCGGACATTCTACCCGTATTTCGGGTGTTGTGTATGTTTTAGGAACATCCGATAAAAGGTCGGAAATGGTCTTTCCTGTATCAGCAATTATCTCGAGGAGTCTACAAGACGCATATACAGCATCGTCATAACCAAAATAACGGTCTGCAAAGAACATGTGACCGCTCATCTCTCCCGCCAGTTCAGCCTTTTCTTCTTTCATTTTCTGCTTTATTAGAGAATGTCCGGTTTTCCACATGATAGCTCGGCCGCCATGCTTTTCAATATCGTCATACATTGTCTTTGAACATTTTACTTCGGAAATGAATGTTGAACCAGGTTTTCTTGACAGGATCTCTCGTGCAAATATAATCATAAGCTTGTCGCCAAAGATAATGTTCCCTTTTTCATCCACCACGCCAACACGGTCACCGTCACCATCGTAGCCTATCCCGATATCAAGTTTCTTTTCTCGAACCAGTGTAATCAGATCTTTCATATTTTTCAGAACCGTGGGGTCTGCTTCATGATTTGGAAATCTGCCATCCATATCACAATACAGATCAAAGACCTGACATCCCAGACCTTTGAGAATAGGAAGAGCTGTGATACCGGCTGTTCCATTGCCGGCATCAATCCCTACCTTTAGCGGCTTGGTCAGATTGATGTTTTTTATTACAAAATCTATATAAGGCGATAAAATATCGTAAGTCTCAATAATTCCTTCACCTTCTCGGAACTTCTTTTCCTCTATTATGTGTAAAATTTCCTTTATCTGTTTGCCATGCACGGAGTCATATCCGCTGCACATTTTAAAACCATTGTATTCACGCGGGTTATGGCTGGCTGTGATCATCACATTACCTTCCTTTTCCAGATGACGGATAGAAAAATAAGCTACCGGCGTGGAGCAAACACCGATATCAACAACATCACATCCGGTTGAAGTTAAACCTTGAATCAGCTTATCTGAATAAGAATCAGAAGTCTCTCTACAGTCACGCCCCACTGTTATTTTTCTGTTACCCTGCTTTTGAAGAAAAGTCCCGATTCCTTTGCCGATAAGAACCACGTCATCTTCCGTCATATCTTTACCGGTAATTCCTCTAATATCATATTCTCTAAACATTTCCGGATTCATGGCGATCTCCTTTCTTAGTAACGCTTTAGCACTTTGAAACCATTTTATACAAATAAGCTTGAAAGATGATTAAATTTTCAACCGGCCTTGTTTTCAAACAGCTAAAATATTGGTAACGTTCAAAAGTGTGCGCATTTCTTTGTAAGCGGTTAAAATTTGAAAAGGTAATGGATGTTTCCGAAAGGCGATATCACTGTATAATTCCTCGACTGCTCACA
>JAZFVY010000009.1:0-2795 GCA_036447975.1 Desulfobacterales bacterium | reverse complement strand
TCGAAATGGGTCCTTATACAGTCGGCACAAAAGCCGATGGTATTTGAGATTGTCACAGCGCTTTTTTCGCAGTAATTACATGTGCCCATGGAATTATACCCTAATCTATTAGGATTATAGTTGATATTTCATCGGTTTTCAATTAACTTCTATTTTGTGCTCCTTTTCAGGCAAAATCTTTTTCGCTATTTTTTTTTGTTCCGGCCCGCCCGCCAAACTTCGTTTGTCAGGAGGTAAGATTTGTATGATTTAGGTTTGTTTTTACAAGTATAACCGGTCCGTTTTATCGATGAAATGGTTTATTCTTTTACTCTGTCTATTTTTCACGGCTTTTGCCGTTTACCCGGCAATTGCCCGAGATCAGGAGATATCAATGATCGACATTGAAAAGACCGTTGAACGATTGCAGGATCACCTCATGACACTCACAAAGACCATTGGTGAACGGAGTGTCTTTCTGCCTGAAAATCTCAAAAGGACAGAAGAATACATCGAAACATTCTATCAAGACATCGGCCTGCCGGTACATTGCGAACCGTATCAATACCGGAATTTTACGGTTGCCAATGTCGTAGCGGAAATCTCTTTCAGTGAAAATCCCACCAAACGCTTTATCTTAGGTGCCCACTATGATTCGGTATCCGGAACGGTAGGTGCTGATGATAATGCCAGCGCCATCGCCGTCCAGCTGGAGACTGCCCGGCATTTAAAGGAGCTGAAAGGTCACCAGGATTTGGACCTGGCCGTTAAATTCGTTTCTTTTCCTTTGGAAGAACCGCCGTGTTTTGGAACAGACCACATGGGAAGCAGAGTTTATGCCTTAAAGTCCTGGAAAGAAAAAGAACAGATAGACGGTATGATCTGTCTTGAGATGGTGGGCTACACCTGCCATGATCCTGGATGCCAGAGTTATCCGTTTCCGTTGATGTTTCTCGGCTATCCCGAGCAGGGAAACTTTATCGGCATTGTGGGCAATTTAAGCTCCAGAGGTTTTACAAAGGCTTTATTCCGGGCTTTCAGCAGCAACCCGGAACTTCCGGTTGTCGAGCTAACTGTTCCATTGGGCGGATGGATGCTTCCTTCAGTGAGACTCAGTGATCATTCTTCCTTCTGGGATAAAGGTTATAAGGCTGTCATGATTACGGATACGGCATTTTTCCGCAATCCCCATTATCACCTCTCATCAGATACCATGGAAAAGCTGGACTACGGCTTTATGGCCGAACTGGTGGAAAGTTTGCTTATCTTTTTCCGTTCTTATAATCGATGAGCAATCAAAACACACCCTTTTCAACATGAGCCATCAAATATTGTTGGTCCTCTTCAGTAGGCGCAAAGACACCTACATTTCCCAGACGAATATTCTTGAGCCCGGTAGCCTTTGCCCGGTTATAAGCTTCTATCATTTCCTTTACGGTTGTGCTTTTATAATCCTTCATACGGTATTCAGGGAAAAAAGCAAGAATGGTAAACGGAATTGAGTCTTCGACTTCTTTAAGACTCAGGGCTATACTTTCAAGCTCGTCGGCTTCGACCAGACCGGGAATGTATAGTGATAAAACTTCCAGTACAAATCCCCGCTTGAGAATTTCTTCCGGCAGCCTTAAAATAGTGTCATTTGAACATCCGGTAAGCCATTTATGTTTATCAGCGCCATAAGCTTTAATGTCGAGCCAAAATGCATCCACACCGGAATTTTGTAAATAATCGAGATTTTGCGGGGTGAGCCCGTAACCATTGGTTTCGATCAATACCCAGAGGCTGGTGTGCTTATGGATCAAGCGCGCACATTCTCCATAGAATTCCGGGCAGCAGGTCAGATCGCCGCCTGTAAAACCTACAATATTGCGCACAGGCCCGAATCCCTGGGGACTCAATACAATCGTTTCAGGACTCAGGATATCGGGACACGAATTCGATCGCTTCCCGAAAACAACGCAACTCCCGCAGCATCTACAGGTATCATGGGCATGCCAGGAAGTTGCTCTGGCCTTGGGCTCCTCCAGGGTAACCGACTTTTCATAGGCAATGGCTTCTTTGAGAATTGCCTTAGGCGTGTACCATGTGCCATCCTTTATCTTACTGAAATACCAGGAATGACATTTGCGGCAGGAAAAGTTGCATCCAGACTGATAAATGGAAAGATAGTTTTCGGGACGCGACAGATGAATGGAGGTAATAAGCCGATATGGTTGGTTATTTTCATATTTTAATGTGGCCTGACAAGCCAGCGCACGTTTTCCTTCGGCCTCGACCAGACAGCTTCCAGGAGAAAACCCTTGTTCTTTTATTTTACAAATATGGGATTTCACCTTATCCCTGTCTCAAAACTCAAAAAACATCCATGACGAGCATTTTTTACCGTAAGTAACAGTATAGTTCTTTGAAGCAAATCGATTTCAAATGAGCTCAGGTATGATTAAATTTAATTATATTTGAAGCGATAATATTCTAAAAAAAAGCTAAAGTGTTACTGCCGTGAAACATGCGGGTTCAAAAGATTTATCGCATATCGCCAGCCCTCTGTAAAGATATGAATATCCAATCACGATATTTGACATCATTCATCAATTTTGATAACTATCATCAATGATGGTTAAGAAACCAGTAATATATTTGGTCTGTAATCGGGCACATAGAGGTAAAATATCGCCTATTTTCAGATAGGTTCTAATCATAATATGCATTTATATTAGAACATGGCAAACCCAAAGCGAGAAATTGGTTTTTAATGCAATTTCTCGCTTTTTACTAAACCATCAATTCTGTGTAATAATTGCTGTAAATAACATGGA
>JAZFVY010000008.1:0-8334 GCA_036447975.1 Desulfobacterales bacterium | reverse complement strand
ATTATCAGTTCAGATTTAATTCTTTCAGAATATTGATAAACTAAAATTGCTTTTTTAGTATCCATCTTTCTCGCCCCCTTTTTGTCAATTCCTTTTCCTCGGAAATTCTGTTTTACGACAACTTTACCAACTATGTTTTATTCTATCCACTACTATATAATCAATAAACGTTTACAACTTTTTCAGACTAGTCTCACTGCAGATTTCTAACCATAATCGTAACTGAAAAACTGTTTAAGCTCGACATAAAATAAGGTGGAATATTGTTGATATTTCAATATGTTCGTTCGATTTTATTCTGCCGATAGAATTAATTCATGCTTTTACATAAATCCCTTTATCCATTCTTTTAATCTTACCTTCTTTAAATGCCTTTTGGACGATATTTCTAACTTTTTTATCATTAAATCCAGACTTGGTTTTTAATATAGGAATGCCAACACCTTTTTTGTACCTTTTGATAATATTTAGAACCGTATCAGTAGCTGTCAGTTTTACGGCCTTCTTTGCAACGGTCCTTTCCATGGGTTTTGCTTTGGCCATGGTTTTTTTTGCTGGCTTTGCCTTGGTAGCTTTTACTTTTGGTTTTTCAAGCTTTCCGACCGCTACGATCATTTTATCAACTTTCTTTGATAGTGCCTTAAGATCCTTGTTAACTGCCTGCAGTTCCTTTTTGAGATTCATTGTCATTTTTTCCTCCCCCATTGAAAGTTCAAAGTTTTTCTTACAAACAGGTACTTGTTTAACACGATATTCCAGTTTAAGCGCATCGCTTTTCGTCATTTCAGAACTGGCAGCAACTAATTCAACCGGTCTCCGAGATCTTGTATATTTAGCACCTCTGCCCAAATTATGCGCTGCCAGACGGTTTTTTAGATTATTGGTTATCCCGCAATACAAGGATTCATCAGAACACCGAATCAGATAAACAACCCATAGTCCTTTATCCATTTTTCAGTTCCTTTTGAGCCAGTGATTTTTCCCGATTCGTTGGAGATATCTGGAATCCTAAGCTAAGCTACGGGCCAAATGAGCCTCTTTAAGAAGTGATGGTTAGCAGTCAATCGATTTTTATATAATAAAAAACTGCTATATTTACAGGACGTGTTTCTGAATCCCCACCAGCGTTAATTAGAACTGTATGAGTATGATCACCAGATGAACCGGTAGTACTTGCTTCTGAAGAAGCCCTGTGATTGGAACCGGATCTTGCACCTTCACTTCTCGCCTTGAAGTAAATGTGGGAATGGACACCGGCGGACGCTGCATCACCTTTAAAAGGGCTCTTCGGCAGGCTAGTAGCGTCTTTTTGGAGTTTTCCTGCTTTTCTCCTACTTCCATCTGGGTCTTTATATTTATCACGTCGAGGTCCCATAAGCGGATCAAATTGATTTAAGCCTCTTAGAAACATACCTCTCAAGTCAGGGAGAGTTGTATTCCCTGTGAGTGTTGCGTATTTGGATGTAGTGGAGACTTTCCTACCATCTGCAGGTTTCCAAGTATTACCTGCAACATTTTGAAACTTTTCAAATTGCAGCATTGACGCAATAATAGTTCCTATTGGCAAAGCCTTCATTTCACGATTCTGGAATTCTTTTTTTATGTTTTTTTCCAACTGCTGAAGACACTTTATCAACTCCGTTGGTTCAGATTGAGCTGTTAAATTTTCTATGCAAGTCTCAGCGCTTACATTCCCCCATGATAATAACACAAAAAATATAGCAATTAACAACTTAGTCCTCATTGTTGAATCTCCTTTTCACAAATGGTAATCATCTCATAAAATGGCATAGACGTTAAGCATATCTGCCAATAATGTGATATATCTCCCAAAATTAGGACGTAAACAGTGGCGATTCTTTTTGACCCTAATAAATGGCAATTTTTGGAACTTTTTCCCCCAATTTTCATTCACTTAATGTGGCCAGGCCCCAAATCAAATTCCCAGGGATTAAGCACCTCTTCAGGATGTAATTTCTTTGAGCACATCAATGGTATTTGAAGGATCGGGCCTGACGGTGTAATTGGGGCTTACATCGGCATATCTGACCACCTGGTCCTGATCAATTATATACCTGGCAGGCATCGGTAATCGCCAGGAATCATCATCATTGTATTTTGGAAGATCAATCCCGAACTGTAGATAAACCTTTTTCAGGTCTTCTGGAACGGTGAAAACCAAGCCGTATTTTTCCGCCGTTTGATTCTCGGGATCACTCAATAATTCCACGCTAAGGTTCTTACTTTTGACAAAAGCTCGCGAGTGTTCCTCCGTCTGGGGAGAAATCATCAGAAGAGATGCGCCCAGAGACTTAATTTCTGTGTGAGCTTGCTCCAGAGCTTCCAGCTCCAGATTGCAGTACGGTCACCATCGGCCACGGTAAAAGCCGAGCACGACAGGACCTCTGGACAGCCTTTCTTTCAAATTAACGGCATTGCCGTTTTCATCATTCAAAACGAAATCAGGGGCTTTGTCGCCCTTTTTGACAATGCGGTCCATAATCCCGGATTTGGCTAAATTCTCCGTTGCCCGATGCATGACTTCAAGAGCCTCCTTGGGCGCAGAAGTTTCAGTTTTCTTCTTTTGGGCATCTAGTTTTTGTTGTAAGCTCATAAAACGTCTCCTTTGTTGGTTTTGGATATTTGTTTTAATTTTGATGCTTTCGTAAACAGTTCATCTATCACGGCAACGGCTTGTCGGTGTATGCGACATTGGCTTCTTCCGATGTATATAGCGGCAGTTCTTTTCCCGATCTAACATCTTCAACCCAATTCGGATTAAGGAGCAACGATTTGGCGCTCAAAACGATATCAGCATCCGTCAAGGCATCCTCCGCACTTGTTTTGTCATAAATTTGACCGCATATCATAATAGGCAAATTAGTTACTTCCCTCGTAATTTGGGCCATGTTCCGATCCGATCCGAAGGCTTTATCTTTGTACCGATATGTCGATACTGAGATTGCATCAATGGGCTCTTTAGACAATAATTTGATCAGCTCCAGCCATTCATCCCTATTTTTAAATAGGGATACTTCCATATCCGCGACACCCCAATTCGATATTCTGAAGATCAACAAGCGGTCTTCAGGAACTACTTTATGCACGGCCTGAATCACCTCATTTGAAAACCGAAAACGATTCTCAACCGTTCCGCCGTATTCATCAGTGCGCTGATTTGAATAAGAGCTGAGAAAGGTGTTGATCAGGTATCCGTGGGCACCGTGGATCTCAATACCATCAAATCCTGCTTCGACAGCTCCTTTGGCTGTCTCCACGAACCCGGTGATCACATGGTCAATGTCAAACTTTGTCATCTCATCCGGCACAGGATAAGGATTGCCTGTTAAGGGATTGTCTTGTTTTGGCGGAATAGGGCTTGGTGCTATGACCCGGTTTGCCGGATTGACCTCCTGCCATGCCATCCGCCCGCAATGAAACATTTGCATTATGGCTATCGCCCCTTTATCCTGAATCGCTTTTACGACCGGCTTCCAGGCATCGATCTGGCGTTGGGTTAGCATTCTGGCCTGGCCTGGATAGCCTTGAGCGCTTTCATAATCGGTCACTATTGCCTCGGTGTAAACAATTGCCGCACCATTTTCCGCTCTTTTGACCAAAAAGTCAAAAACGTCCTTTCGGGGGATACTGTCTCCAGGAGATGACATGCGTGTCATGGGTGCAACTCCAATTCGGTTTTTAAGGGTAAAATTTTTTAATTGGAAAGGTGTAAAAAGAATATCGTCACTCATAATAATCCTCCTTAGCTTTTATAATTTGTTGAATGATCTTATTCCAAGTTAACCAAATATTGAGCGATAGATGTTAATATCACATAATTTCAACAGGTTGGCACCTATACCGTCATTACAGCTATGTCAGGTTTACTGTCAGTGTTTTTCAAGGTCATCTCCTGTCCGAAATAAATTAATTATCCTGTCTCAGTGACATTTTTTTTATAAGGGCTTCATGGACACTTGCCGAGTCCAGCTTCCGAGAAGGTCTACGGACTGATTGCTTAGTCTCATGTCCATTCAATTCTATTGGAAGGTGATCGGATTTAATGACCCGACCCCAGATCCGACGCGGTTAATTCACTATTCAAACTTTGACAACGAATATTGATAATTGTGAGCTTATAATGTTGTTTCTTTCTTTATTTGATTGTAAACGTAACAATCTACAGTATGGTCATTCACCAACCCTACTGCCTGCATAAAAGCATAACAAATGGTTGTACCAATAAACTTAAAACCCCTTCTTTTTAAATCTTTGCTCATTATGTCAGATTCTGTTGAATTTGTGGGAATTTCAGATGGTTTTCTCCACGAATTCTGGATTGTTTGGCCACCGACAAATTTCCAAATATAGTTATCGAAACTGCCAAATTCATCTTGTATATCAAGGTATACTCTTGCATTTAGCACAGCAGCATTAACCTTGAGTTTATTCCTGACAATTTCCGGGTTTGACAACAAATTTGCAATTTTTTCCTCAGAATATCTAGCAATCTTATTTGCTTGGAAATTATCAAAAGCTTTTCTATATCCTTCTCGTTTTTTCAGAATCGTTAGCCAACTTAATCCTGCTTGTGCACCCTCTAGAATTAGAAATTCAAATAAAAGACGATCGTCATGGACAGGACGCCCCCATTCGTTATCATGGTATTTCTGTTCCAGAACACTTCCATTTGCCCATTCACACCTTCTCATACATTCTCCATTGTATTGTATGCCTAACCAGTGATTACATAGTTTTTTTCTTGGCTATTAGAATTAAAGGTTCTTCTCCATAACAAGCAATTTGTAATGTTACCCAGAAACAGCTTGGCATTATTTACTAACCGAAAATTTCGGCTTTCATTAAAACTGGGAGAAACGTTTTTCAATCAGAATATAAAGAGCGTGAATTCCAAATACCTTGATAATCATCTAAAAGGCACCTCCCAATCGCAAAAAAGGATGCGATTTGTTATAGATGGTGAACACTATTAACAACCTCTAAACATAAGGAGGTGCTCAATGGAACTGTATACTGGATTAGATCTTCATTCAAGAAATACTTACATCGGTATTATGGACAAAGAGCTCAACCGCGTATTTAAATGAGGGAATGGTGATCGGGCCACGGTAACCAACTATAATAACAGTGGCGATTTTTTTTGACCCTAAAAAATGGCAACTCTTGAAGCTTTTCTCCCCCACAACTTTTCAGGCACTTAGCAAGGCCGGCCCCTATATCCGACGCGGTTAATTCACTATTCAAGCTTTGACAACGAATACCGGCCTTCAAAATGTATGTATGAAATTTATTCAAACGATCCATTTTTTCAGCAATACTGGACCTCAACCCTGTTCCCGTATGCTTTCCTGATACGTCTCCTGGATGGCCTGAACAAGGCAGGTCAGAGTGTGATTTACAGGTGTGGAGATACCTAAATCTTCACCCTCGCGCACGATAGCGCCGTTTATGAATGCAACCTCGGTGGTATTCTTTATCAGCACGTCCTGGAGCATGGAGGAAATATTTCCGGCAGTAGCCCGACACACCTCCACGACACGCCCAAACGGGTCCGGATACGGAAGGTCTATGCCCTTTGTTTCAGCCACTCCCACTGCCTCCCGGACCGCCTTCTCCATGACCAACATTGTGCCTTCTATATCCGGCAGGCGGCCGTTTTTGAGCTTGGTGATGGCAGTTAAAGAATTGATCCCTACATTGACAATCAGTTTGCCCCATATAATACTGTTCATGTTATCGGCGAATTGGGTTTTGAAACCAGCATCATTAAAGGCAGAAACGATCTTGGGTAAGGAATCCCCCACAGGAACTTCTGACCCGAACTTTGTATCACCCTGCCCAGCATGCCTCACATGACCATCACCCAGGAGAGTAGCCCCTTCGGCAGTCACACCGCCCAATGCTCTGTTCTTTCCAAAGATTTCCTGTAGTATCTCTACATTGCCCAAGCCGTTCTGCAAGGTGAGGACAAAGGCCTTCGGGCCGATCAAAGGTTTAATATCTTTTGCCGCCTGTTTTGTATCATTGGCCTTGACACAAATCACGGCAACATCCGGAGCACCGAGGATTTTTCCTATCATCGTAGGGATTTGAACCGTATATTCACCAAGGATACCCTCAACCTTAATGCCCTGGGTGTTGATCAGGTGTGCTCTTTTTTCAATGTGGTCGAGCAGGGTTACATCGTGACCCGCCTTCTTCAGGCGCGCTGCAAAAAGACAGCCCATGGCACCGGGCCCAACGATCAGAAAATTCATCAGCTTTCTCCGTTTATATTTTTTCAGCCTCTTCTGTCTTCATAACAAAACTGTGTTCAGGGCCGGGGAATGTCCCGGTCTCCACATCCTTTTTGAATTGAACAAGGGCATCTTTGATCTGGGGAGACAGATTGACATATTGTTTCACAAATTTGGGGGTAAAACGCTCAAAAAGACCTACCAAATCATGATAGACAAGGACTTGGCCGTCGCAATCCTTGCCTGCACCGATACCGATAGTGGGGATATTCAATTCCTTTGTAATCCTGCTTGCCAATATATCCGGTATGCACTCCATCACAATAATGAAGGCCCCCGCTTCCTCCAGATCCTTAGCTGACTGCAAGAGCTCCTTTGCACCTTCTGCATCTTTGCCCTGGACATTGTAACCGCTCAGTCTGGTAGCGGTTTGAGGGGTAAGCCCGATGTGGCCACAGACCGGTATCCCCATATCGACAATGGCCTTAACCACGTGTGCCATTTCGCTTCCACCTTCAAGCTTTACGCTCTCACACCCGGCTTCCTTTATAAATCTTCCGGCATTATGAATCGCATCCTCAACGCTCACCTGATAAGACATAAAAGGCATGTCTCCGATGATAAAGCTGTTTTTTGCTCCCCTTGTTACCGCTTTACAGTGATGGATCATCTCGTCCATTGTTACCGGGACAGTAGACTCATAACCCAGCACAACCATACCCAGGGAATCTCCCACGAGTATTGTATCAATACCCGCCTGATCCACAAGGTTGGCAGTAGGGTAGTCATAGGCCGTCATCATGGTAATCTTCTTGCCTGTTTCATTTTTTTTCTGCAGGGTAGCAATTGTAACTTTTTGGGGTTCCATATGATCCTCCTGTTGCTCAAAGTGCTGATATCCGAGTGCAGATCAGCAGGTAGCTGATAAATATCCTGTCGGCGAAACCAAAAGGCCTTAACATGAGTTTTAAGCTAATTTTCTTGCAGAATAATTTGCCTTTTCCTTTGAGTCAATTTCAAAGCGCCCACTTTTGTCCAAACTCATTATCAACTCAATTTTAATGTAACATTTAACAGTAATTGTGCAATATGTTTAGTAGTAGATTTTGCTTGCCTGTATCTTCTATTCCATAAAATTGGAGGTACCGAAATCGCAACATCGATCATACATATTGAAAAAACTCCAAGAAATCAAGTCAGGTTTCCGTTACCACATATCTCTATTAACACAGGTATTTTTTACATGCGGTTTTAATAAATCTGCTAGCGAAGATTTTCTTTCGGAAAGTATTTTTTCGCCGCGCCCTACCCCAAGGCAGACACCGGTAAAAAGCCTTCTCACACTGCTGCTATCGGCATACTACCGGTTTTCAGTAATAACCCTCGTGATTATATTGTGCAATTCCCCAGGGACATCTATTCTCGGCTTTCTTGGCATAAATCACACATTGTTACAAAAACACCTCGATCGAAACTGTAATAAAGAAGGATGTCCCTAAATCCCTGCGTTGATGTTATTTTAAAGGATTTGGCTCCAAACAATGAAACTTACAATTTGATGGGCATCCCGGAAGTCAAATATTTGGGGCGTCCCGGAAGTCCTAGCGTGGCCCGACCCCAAATCCGACGCGGTTAATTCACAATTTAAGCTTTGACATCTCCAACGCTCCTAATAAAAAAAAACCATATCAGTCAGTTCTGTGGTCAGGCCTTTTCTTTTCCAATTTTATTGTTGATTTTTCGTTTGACCTATATTTTCGATTCATTTATAGTAAAGTTATCAATACCACAATGTGGTTTTATGAATTAAAATATCGTATATTCAAAATAGGTTGTGGAGCTTTTCAGCCGAGTTTTTTTATTTGGTTCATCTCCCGATCAGTTGTAGCTAATTAAGGCAAGTCAAGTGAATAATCTTTAAGTGAGTAGGTGTGGTTCCAGAGGGTTCAATTTGTGAACTGGAAACCCAGATATTATTAGCTGTTGATTTAGACTTCATTGAAAAAGTTAAATTGGGTGCAGCAAAAAAAGACATAACAGAAATCGAAAGAATGTTAAAAGCGTTGATAAAATCTTT
>JAZFVY010000007.1:0-5489 GCA_036447975.1 Desulfobacterales bacterium | reverse complement strand
GTCTCAAACGTACGGGCGACAAATGAGACCGCAGACGATGTGCTCCACCCTTCCCTTGGTATTGTATCTTCAAAATCGATTTCCGGCGGCACAAAGCCGTGGTCCGACTTTAAAGATTCCGGACCTCCTTCAAGCCCTTTTTGGATGGATGCTGTGGCTGAAGAAGCTGCTGAGATGGCATTGTCTTCACCTATCAATGCCATTTTAAGATTGTCGCTCGTAAAAAGGGTTTTACCGATAATGAAAAGTTCTTCAGAGACGGATTTCAGTTTGTGGTCTGTAAGGTCATCGGTTACTCCTTTTATGGTTTGCAGCTGGTGTATCCCGTGCCAGGCTTCGCTGAGTGCACAAGCCGGTGAAAAGTTCCTTGAAGCCAGCGACATGGCTAATCTGTGGCCATTTTGCACGATCATGGATTCCAGGCCTGCCCGGTATTCCAGAAACAGGCTTTTTAAACGAACCAGATCTGAAAAATCGGGTTTGCATAATAGCTCTTCAATGATTTCAAACATCCTCTCTTGGTTCCGAATTAGGCATTTTCCGTTAAATGAGACAAAGGGCAAACAGGCACCCGTATCGTCAAAACTCGTCCGGGCATGGCAAGATAAGCCGATACCGCCGGTATAGGCGTCAATACGCTGTGCCATTTCGGTATAGTCATGAATGGATGTGCCGATCTTGGTGAAAGCATGGCAGAAAAAAGGGACCAGGGGGATAAGCCGCTTTGATAGAGATCCGCTTCCGACAATCGCCGAAAAATAGAGAATGCCTGAGGTTGGCTGCTGATAACAAGTGGCAGGCACCGTGCCATATGATGTTGATGCTTTAACGCATTGAACCGTTGGCGGGATCTCCTCAAGCTCTAAAGTGGGAAGACATGAAGCGTCCTCTTCCTCTTCCTGGAGCTGTTTTAAAGCCTTGGCATCTTCCTTTATTTTTTCAAGTTCAGATGGGGGCATAACGGACCGGATCCGGTCGAGTTTTGCTGCAACCCGATCACGCTCTTTCTGTTCCATGAGCTGATCAGGGACAAGAGTGAGAAGAACACGGTGCGGATTGTCCAGAAAATATCTTTTTATCCGGCTTTCAAAAAAGGAGCCCTTTAAAATCTCATGGCGAATCCTTTTAAGATCAGCATCGAACTGCAAAATTCTTGCTGGATCAACGCCGTGAAACCAGTTCCCGGCAAAAGTTAAAAGCAGCTTGATACCATATGGATAAGGTATGTTGGTTACCTCCTTGCGATGAAACTCTATCTGATGAATGGCGGATTCGATCATTTTTTTATCGATTCCATTTTTCCACAGATCCTTTAAAACATCAAATATGATTGCTTCAATTTCATCTGCCGCAGATTCCTCGACGTCCTTCAGCCCGCAGACAAACAAACTGTCCCTGCAGTCAGCGTCGAATCCGGTTCCATCACAAAGGGCTGTCCCGAGTTCAGAATCTATCAAGGCCTTCCGCAGGGGAGACGCAGAATTACCAAGAAGAATTTGCCCAAGCAGCGTCAGAATCAGTATCTCAAAAGCATCTTTGATATCAGCGGTGAGCCACGCCACACAAACCTGACATTTTTTTGATGGGTCTTCATTTTTGTCCAACGGATATTGATATGTTGGTCTTTTCGGCTTGCTCCATCTGGGCTGAGAAGGAACATTTGTCTTGGGATCCATCCGTTCAAAATGATTTAAGATTTTGTCATTGATAAATCTCAGATGGTTTTTTAAGGACAGGCTCCCATAAGTATAGAAAAAGGCATTGCTAGGATGATAATGGCGCCTGTGGAAAGCCTTAAGCTGATCATATGTCAACTCAGGAATTACGGCAGGATCTCCCCCCGAGTTGTAGCTGTAAGTTGTAGAGGGATAAAGGGCATTTAAAATGGACCGGACCATCACCTGGTTTGGTGATGACATGGCACCTTTCATCTCGTTGTATACGACGCCTTTATAAACCAGTTCCAAGGAATCAGTCTCTTCAGTACCTTCCTCGATTTCCAGACGGTGCCCCTCCTGCTTGAAGCTAAGCTCGTCAATACTAGGGAAAAAAGCAGAATCCAGATAAACGTCCATTAGGTTGTAAAAATCTGTTCTGTTCTGGGTTGAAAAAGGATACATGGTCCAGTCCGATGAAGTAAAGGCGTTCATGAAAGTGCTCAAACTCCTTTTAAGCATGGAAAAAAACGGATCACGCACGGGAAATTTTTTAGAACCGCATAACGCAGTATGTTCAAGGATGTGAGCAACACCGGTTGAATCAGAAGGAACCGTCTTAAATGCTACGCTGAACGTGTTTTCTGTGTCGTTGTTACTGATATGAGCATGTCGGGCTCCTGTAATGGTATGTTCAAGTATATAAAGAAAAGAACTGATTTCTTTAAGTTCGATAATCCGCTTCACATAATAACCATAAATATTGTCGCGTTCTTTAAGGTCGGGATTGTTGTAATCCGTAGACGCATTCATAAATTAATCCTTTTAATAAGATTGTATAATGGTGTTAAGAAGCTGTATATACGCCACGACTCTTTCGAACAATTTTGCCCAACTTGTGCAGCCGAAATATGATATTGCGAAGTTTTTTGTCTCCAAAACCTGTTCTGGCTTGAATTTCGGCAAATCCTACACCATTTCTGAATCGCTTGATGACTTCCAGCGCCGTGTCAGAAGAAGTCATGGCAGACTTGCCGGTTGATGCTTTGCTTCTGGCGGTTTTTATGCCGGATGTGCGCCTGCCTTTACCGGATACCGCCGACGACTTAATAAGGAGTTCAAGACGGTCCATCTTAGCCATCAGTCTGTCTATATCCTTCCTGGTTGGAATATTGTAATACTGCATGAAAAACTTTATCATTGCATCAAAACTTACAGATTTTCCCCTTTTCTTTGCCATGGGTTCCTCCTTGATACCGGGCAATTTAATTATTCAGAAATCCACATCCTATAGGTATTGATTTTTAATATATTAGGATATATTCTTCGACTTTTGCTCAATTGGGTTAAGGTAAAAACTACTTAATGATACATCAAAAGTCAAGTTAAAGGCTTTACATACGTAAAGCTAAAAGATAAGTATGCAATAAGCCGGGGCAGAAAATTTGTGAGGCGTTGAAAATAACTATCTTTCATGTTACCTAATAGCTAACCCAAATGCTTCAAGAACAATACCCAGGTGAAAAACAAAAAAAATATGAACAATAAAATAGGCAAGCTGCAAGGGAAGTATAATTATCGTTGGTTTATTGACCGCGTCAAGAAGCTTCGTGGCGATCCCCATTATGTTGCCATGGGGATGGCTATCGGAATTTTTGTTAGTATAACTCCTACCATCCCATTTCATACGGTAATTGCCATCACCTTGGCGTTTGCCTTAAAGGGAAGCAAGCCCGCTGCTGCCATAGGCGTCTGGTTCTGCAACCCAGTTACCGCACCATTTTTTTATCTGGGAAGTTACAAGGTGGGGATGTTTATTCTCGGTAAATCAGCACCCTTTGACGCAAAATACGAATCGGTTTTAGAACTTATGAAGCTGGGGATGGATGTTACCATTGCCATGATAGCCGGTGGAGTTACGCTGGGTATTCTACCGGGTATCGCGGCTTTCTTTATAACACGCAAAATAATTACAGAAATTCGTTCACGCAGGAAATCAAGAGCTGACAAATATTAGCAGATTCTTTACTCAAAACCATGACATCACCCAGAATACTCCTTGCTGTCCATAATATCCGGCCCAAAAAACAGCTGGGTCAGAATTTTTTATCAGATCCGGCTGCTGCAGCAATGATTGTGAACCGTTCCGAAATTTCACGGAAAGATATTGTTCTTGAAATCGGGGCCGGCCTCGGCGCCCTCACGATTCCTGTGGCTCGCGTAGCCCAAAAAGTTGTTGCAGTCGATAATGATCCCAAAATCATAGACATTTTGAGAACAGAAATTATTGCAAATAATCTTTCAAATGTTGTATTAATGGATAGAAATATTCTGAAAGTTGATATTAAGGCGCTGGCAGAAGATTTCGGCCGCGGAATAGTCGTCATGGGAAACCTTCCCTACAACATTTCTTCCCAGATTCTTGTTCAACTTATAAAGTCCAGAAAAGCGGTGAGCCGGGCCGTACTCATGTTTCAGAAGGAAATGGCCCAGCGCCTTACCGCGCAACCTGGCTGTAAGGAGTATGGACGGCTTACGGTTATGCTCCAGTACTGTTCCCAAATAAAAAAAGTCGCTGATGTTAAGGCCTCTCTTTTTTTCCCAAAACCCAAAGTCGATTCCGAAGTGCTTGAATTAAGATTTAAAAAAGTACTTGAATATAAAGCAGATGATGAGACATTTCTTTTCAGGGTTGTCAAAGCGGCTTTCGGAAACAGGCGGAAAACTCTTAAAAACTCGCTTTATGCAAGCGAATTAAATATTGATGCGAATTTGGCCAAGCATGTACTGGAAAGTTCGGATATCGATCCTGTCAGGCGAGCCGAGACGCTTAACACAGAAGAGTTTGTCAAGCTGAGCAACAACTTACTCCGGATTTTATAACCCTAAATGTTATTTCAATTCCGGTTTTACAACAATCGTTGTCGCTTTGTTGTTATCCAGGTATTTCTTTGCAAAAAATGACACATCTTCTGTTGTAATAGAAGCATAATCCTTCATTAATGTCAGGCTCCAATCGAGTTGTTGAGGATATTTTTTTGATCCGGTAAGGACGGTATTCATCCAGTAGCCATTTCTACGTTGCATATCTTTTATGCTGGTGAGTGTTGGTGCTATGGCCCGACTCAATTCGTCCTGTGTGGCGCCATCTGTTACAAGGTCTAAAATCATTTTCTTTACTTCTCTTACAACTAAATCGGCCTCCCTGGGATCTACTTGAACCATGATTTGAAACACGCCATATCCCGGATAAGCACGACTAGGTCTGTTAAAAGCAAAGGTGGAATAGGCTGATCCCATTTTTTCTCGTATCTTCTCACGAAGCCTTTCCGAAACAATATCTGCCAGCACGGCTAAACGGCGAGTTCTGCTAATATTCCATAAATCTTGAGTAGGATAAGCAACGACTACAAGGCCTTTGGGGATTTCCGTAGGAACAGATATTTCTAGTGATCCATTAACAGGGAATTGGGGTAATCTTGATGATTGTTGAACATGAGCACTTCGTTCAAGGGAAAGACTTCCAAAATATTTAGATGCTATTTTTACTACGGAATCAACATTAAAATCTCCCACCACCGACACTTCAATATTATCAGATCTTAAAGAAGTGTCGATCCATGATCTGACATGATCAAGGGTCAATTTCTCGAGTTCTTCGTAAGCAGGAAGACCGAAACGGGTATCTCCTCCGGCAAGAAAACGATTACCAGATAGCGTCATGGCGCCGTCGATTGAGCTTGAAAGTTTCAGATGTCTCTGCCTGAACCGTTCCATGGAGAGTGCATAAGCATCTTCCCGATAGCCGGGATCAATCAGATGGGCGTAAAGAAG
>JAZFVY010000006.1:0-2428 GCA_036447975.1 Desulfobacterales bacterium | reverse complement strand
TCCAGTCGGTGCTTCTGATCCACTTGTTATAAATTTTTTCATAGCGACCGTCGTTCTTCATCTGTGTTAAAAAGTTGTTGAGCCAGTTGAGAAAATCCGGATCACCCTTGTTAATGGCCCATGCAAGCGGCTCAAAGGTAAAAGGTGTGTTTAAGAAAATGGTCTTGCCTTTGCCCTGTTGGGCATATATTACTTCACAGAAAGGCAGATCATAGACAAATGCATCAGCTTTGCCGTGGATAACTTCAAGTGCTGCTTCAGCCTCTGCTTCAAAAGACTTATAATTAGCTTTTGGGATAAGTCTTTTGATGGCTTGCTCGCCGGTGGTTCCGAGCTTTGATGTTATGGTGAATTTTTTATTATTCAGATCTTTGTATGATTTTACTTTGCCTGCATGTTTTTTGTTCAACAGAATGGTCTGTCCAATGATTATGTAAGGATCGACAAAATTGATCTTAAGGTTTCTTGACTGGGTAACGGTCATACCGCTCATAATAATGTCGAATTTGTCAGTCATGAGTGCAGGAATTATTCCATCCCATGCGGTATTGACCGGAACGAATTTAATCGGATTTTCCTTGGTGCTCATTGCTTTAGCCATTTCCCTGGCCATATCCATGTCAAAACCGACAAATTTGCCTTTTTTATCAGTCATCTCAAAAGGCATGTATCCAGACTCGAAACCAACACGAAGTTTCCCGCTTTTTACAATTTTTTCAAGGGTTGATTTTTTGGCGAGGTTAATATCCGCGCCAAATGCAGACGGTGAAACCAAAAAAAAGATTGCCAAGGTTGCTACCAATACTTTCAAAAAACCTTTCTTCATAACTTAACCCTCCTTTTGCGAATTTGGCTCCTAATTTGATAGCCAAGATTGACGGCCTTTTAAGCCATGGTTAATGGGACTTCCCTTCTCTCAAAACTTCACGAATTATCATGCGGATTTTACATTTCGGGCATTTGGGCATATCTTCTTTTTGAAGATAAATAATCTCGGTATGTTTGCACTTCGGGCAAACAATTTCAATAGGCAAGGTTTCTTGTTTCATAACAATAATCCTTATGGCATAGGAATTACTATAAATCAAGTATTTAAATTTGGTAATACACCATTAAAGTTGCACTAAATTTTGCTCATTGACAAATCGCTGGTTGAGGTAACTTATAAGCACTTTTTTATGATGGGCAAAACAAATATTTGATTTAATTATTTTGCAATCAATTATTTTGACAAACACTAATTTCTTCAGGGCAGGTCAGGTACAATCCGTCAAGGTAATAAAGGATTGCACCAGAACTTCCAGACCAGTTTGATCCTCTGCATCGAAACGGCCAAATACCGGGCTGTCCAGATCAAGCACACCGATCAAGTCATTTTCATGGATGATTGGAATGACAATTTCAGAGTTAGACTGTGGATCACAGGCAATGTGCCCCGGAAATTCATGGACATTTTCAACAACAACCGTTTTTTGAATTTCCGCGGCTTTACCACATACTCCCTTTCCAATTTCAATTTTCACACAAGCGGGTTTCCCTTGAAAAGGACCGAGAAAAAGTATGCCATTTTTATGAATATAAAATCCGGTCCAGTTGAGATCCGGCAGGGTGTGATAGATGAGTGAACAAAAGTTAGCTGCATTTGCAATGAAATCTCGCTCGTTGGCAAGCAGGCTTTCTACCTGTGTGTTAAGGAGCCTGTAAAGATCAGTTTTAGAGGTTGATATAGATTTTTCAAGTTTTGTCATTGATCTTTTCTCTGTTGTTGGTCAACCAAGATTTTTCGCGAGGTTGAAATTCTTTATGAGAAATTCGGGTTAGATTAAAAACCCCGGCACTACTATGCATAATGCCAACAAAGGAGCAAAAGTTTTATTAGAAAAAAAATCTGTCTGCCAGGCTTCTGCATCAACAATTCCTACGATACGACTTGGGCTTCGGGCGAATAATGGCAGGCAGGCTTCAGCCTTAACGCGCGAGTCACAATTGTAGTAAGGCCCCCCTGCCTTAATATATCCTGGAATATCATTAATTATTCTGGCCACTCCATTCATCCCGACAGTACTATTATTACTCTGAGCAGCAAATTCTTCGGTAAGTGGAAATTCTGCCCTGCTCAATGCACCCCAATAAGCCAGCTTTACCAATACATCAGAACCATCATGTTTGGTTCGACGTTGATAAACACCAAGCCAGTCTACAGACATTGCTATAGCTGTTTGAGTCACCAGCTTATTGAGTATGGCAAGCTTGTGCGTTGTATTTTGGTTGCGACCCCCGAGGATTTCTGCCAGATCATAGTATTCTGAATCAGGGGTATTAAAGATGGAACAGCTTCCATCAAGACTAATCTTTGGGATTTCATAAGAATAAAGTGTTGCTTCATTACCTATCGGGATATCTTTACTTGCGACCCCATGAAATTCAT
>JAZFVY010000005.1:0-4674 GCA_036447975.1 Desulfobacterales bacterium | reverse complement strand
TGCAACATAGTTGCGATTTGTTTGGAAGTTTTGCCTTGTTTAATAAGATTTGCTATTTGTATTTCCGAAGGGGTCAGGTTTAAATGTTTAAAGGACAATTTTTGAGAAAATGGCGAAATAATGTCATTTAAATTGGATTCCAGGACATTTATATAGTCCATTTGACCGGCATCTAACCTAGTTTTTTTCAGTTTGCTTAAAAAGGGAGCAACCATTTCTCTTACGTTGGACAACACTTTTTCTTCGAGTTCTATCCGGTCTTTCTCCCTTTGTTTCAACAAAACTTTCAATGCGGTATTTGTTTCCTCAAGATTCTCTCTTTTGATTTTTAGCTCTCTGGTTCGTTCCTCCACCCGGCGCTCAAGCTCGTCATGAGCCTTCCGGAGCTTGTTATTAGCGCGCTTTATCTCAGAGATATTAATGGCATAGTGAAAATATAAATTGCTCTCGATCGGGACCCACCAAGCCTCCCACAATCCACCAAAGGCTTCTATTTCGGGCTGGCATGTTGGTTTGTTTTTTTCAAAAGCTTCATCAGATAGGCAAAATGTACATTTGGTTCCTCCAGGTGGAATTTGATCCTTATGTTGATTAATGTAAAGTTTATGATCCTCGGGGATGTGTTTGCTTTGCCCAAAGTCGCGCCAGCAATAGCCTCCAACTTTGGCCCCGACTTCCCTTGCAATACGGTTAGCGGCCAAAATAATTTTATCACGTCTGATTAACATGGTCGGATGCGGCAAGCTATCTAACAATATATCGGTTAATCGCTCGTTTTCTCGCAACTACTTCTCCTTTTGCTCTCCCTTTTCAGCTTTTTTTTCTAATTCCTTAACCCTTTGTTCCAATTCTTTATAAGTTGGTTTTCTTGTCATTTGGAAATCTTCACAATTTTTTCTTTTATACTCCGGGATATGATAGCCAAGTATGAAAAAACAAAATTTATTGGTAGTTATAATACATCAAATTTAACTAAAAGGATATGCCAAAAAAATACCATTTTAATACCAGGTATAAACTGGGATTAGTCGAGAGACATTAGGTAGGTTTTAAGGTTGGTTTTGGTGAAAGATTTAATAATTTCCCTTGGAAGATATTCGCTCGCATTTCTCATGAAGAATTTATCTGGTACACCACTGATGCCTTGCAAATGAATACCGCTTCAAAGGGGGATGAGAAATGCGGGTTAAAGTTCAAAAATTTCAATCTCTTCAGAAACATTCTTCAACTTGAACTTGCCCCTGGTGGATGGTGATAAATGTTCCTTCACCCGATCTGCCGTGGTTCTAGAAAGATATATACCCCCTCCGGATGCCTGAGCGCCGATTCTTGCCGCCACATTGGTGAGTATGCCTCTGGCCGTGTAAGTCCAGCGCGAACCGGAATATGTGTCAAACTTTGCAGCCCCCACAAGGGCTTGCCCCGAATTTATACCCATGTTGATATCCAGCGGACGATAGAGCACGGGACACTCTTTGCAAATCCGAACAGTTTCTTCGCGTATGGACAGGGCCGTACGCACGGCCTCCAGGGCGTTGGTTTTCTCGTCCTCATTTAGGAAAAGCACCATAAGGCCGTCACCGGCGGTTTCATTCACATCGCCATTATTGGTATAAATGGCATCCATGAAGACGGAAAAATGCTTTTCAATGATTTCACTGGTTTCGCTGCTCCCTAACTTCTCACATAGTTTTGTGTACCCTTCAATATCAAGGAAGAGAATCGAAAGGTCCTGCCTTTTGCTTTCAGGGATGTCGCCTGTGGGAGATTTTTCGATCATCCTGGATACAGTGACCGGCACGAATTTACTCAAGTTTTCCTTCACGCTTTCAAGGATTTCCACCTTTTTCATGGAGGCGCTAAGCTGGCTGAGGGCGGCTCCGAGCTGCACGTTTTTGTCCTGCAAATCTTTATTCAGCTGTTTGATTTCCTCAAAAGATCTTGCGTTTTTCAAGGCAACAACCAGGTTGTTCAGAAGCGTATCCAGCAGCTCTTTATCGTTTTCGTTATATGGGTCTCCGACCATTTTTGGGCCCATGCCAAGAAGACCCAAACAATCAGCTTCAACGGAAAACGGCAGTACGTATTCCACGGACGGGGGAAACATCTTGAGGCGTCTCAATGCCGGGCCATTTGCACTCAAGCCCTGATATGCCTCATTCAGTAAAAATTTCATACCGCTCTTTTGCAAGGAGGCAAATTTTGTGTCATCAAACCCGATTGGGACAAAGTGGGTTATCTCTTTAGCAGGCATGTCCATTAGTAAGACAAAGGCTTCCATGACACCAAAGTTTCCCATGGACATCAGCAGAAAATTCCTGAGGATGGAATCAGTTTCTATGCTGCTATAAATATCCTTGCTCACATCGTACAGGGTCTTCAGATAAAAGATGCGGCGGTCCAGCTCGCTTTGAATGTGGTCTGCTTCTTTTAAAGAC
Source organism: Desulfobacterales bacterium (assembly GCA_036447975.1). GTDB lineage: Bacteria > Desulfobacterota > Desulfobacteria > Desulfobacterales > UBA11574 > JAUVVL01. The sequence goes on along the minus strand of JAZFVY010000005.1, from coordinate 2,236 downwards.
GCCCTGAGTTGTTCGACTTCATCTTGGGTGATCATTTTATACCTTAAGAACGTTAAGCATGCACTGATTTAACAAAGGTTTTGAAATGGATTTTTAATTCCTCACGGGTCTCTTTAAGGCGCTCAAGCAAGTGTTGAGACATATTTGACATCATGATAAAGCCCAGCTCACAGTCTTGGCTGATTACTTGCTCCAGATCCGTCTTCTTGATGACAATCAGACTGCTGTCTTCTGCGCATCGCGACGATAAACTGTATAAATATGGCGCCACCAAAATCGTTGTCCCAAAACAACTCCCTTTTGATCTCAGGATGTCAATGGGAAGCTCGATGGCCTCGCCGATTTTCGTCAAAAGTTCAACCTTACCTTCCTTTAGCAAGAAGAGCTGATCTGCCTTCCGGCCCTCATGAAAAAGCAACTGGCCCTTTTGAAATTGCTTTTCCATGGAAATGTTAGCGATACGTTGCAACTGGGACTTTGAAAGCCCCTTAAAGAGATAGCAGGTCAGCAAAGGCACGGCGATTACTTCCTATAATTAGCAGGGCTGCGTAACCCTCTGATACAACAGGTTTATTTATAAAAACAATTTTTGAAAAATTCATGAAAGATTAAGATTGACAAACTCGTAAAAAGCCAAAATTGCGATTGCAAAGTAAAAAGCTCCAAATTCAAGGCGTGCGAATTTCGTGTGATGAGGCGTACTTAGCGTACGCCGCAATGACAACGAAATGAAGCGCAACGCAGAAGTTGGACTTTTTACGAAGCCATCAAGATTACGCTGATAAAACTTCCAATGCATTTTCTACAGTGTCATAAATTTTGGCAAATTTGGTAATTCCCACCATGTGGAAGATTTTCTTGAAGTGGTCCGAGAGGCCTGTGATGCTAATCTGTTGATTGTTTCTTTTGGTATTGGCGAGGATCTGGATGAGCACTGCAATGCCACCGCTGTTGATGTAAGCATCCTTATCAAATTTCAGAAGTATTTTTTGAGCGCCTTGATCGTTTGCATCTTTGTAAGCGTCGTTCAGAAAAGGTTCAGAGAAGGAGGTAATATCACCCTGGATGTTCAACATTGTGACTGGACCATGCCTCTCGAGCTTGATTACATTATCTTGTTGCATTTTCAACCTTACTTTTTATTGTACAACCATGGCAGCTTCCAACCCGGTTATCCTTTACGGATTAAGGAGTTCTATACCCTCTGTTGGAAGATCATTCTCACCACGTGGCCCTGGTTGGTCATTTCATTGAATTTGACCTGATCCACAAGTTTTTTTATCAGGAATAAGCCAAAGCCGGTTGCGGGTTCCTGGTCGTCAATTATCTTTTCAATGTTGGGATCGGTGGGAAGTTCTGGAATTCCATCCCCTTTGTCCATTACTGCGATGTTGAAGGCATCATCCTTAAACTCCATGGTAACGTTCACCCTTGCGTCGGGGGAATCTTTATTGCCGTGCTGCACTGCATTGATGCAGGCTTCCGCCACGGCGGTTTTCAAATCTTCAATCCGCTCCTGCTTAAAGCCGACGCTTTGTGCAAATGAGGCTAAGCACCCCATTGCAATCCGCTCGTAACCAATCACGCTGGGCAGGCTAAGTTCTATGGTATGATCTTTAAGCATTCTAAAGATTTCTCTCTTTCCCTTTTGCTCTCTTAATCCAAATATTTCTTGCGGGTTAAATTGACAACGTAAACAAAATAATCGCGAAATCATAAAGAAAATGTATTTGTGTGTCAAGAAAAATGTCCGTACTCGTATTTGGTTTCCTAAGATTTGACATTCGGATCAAAATTTTGATAATGTTGCGACTATTGCCTAATGTAAACTAATTTGCTTTTTTTTGGCAATTTTGTTCGTTTTTTTAAAATTGGCTTACATTTTGTTTCTTGCCGGGTTCTTTGCCAGTGTTCTGGTGGTACTTCTTTCAGGCGTCCTGGGGTAAGGAGGGCCTGCTTGGCCACAATCCTTTGGCCGCGATATACAATATCGACAGTTATTACCGCGCCATGAAATAGGCAATCGGAAAACATGAAGGATCGAATATGATGACATTTAATAACCGTGAAAGCGAATTAACATTGCTGTTGGAAGATAGAATCAAAAGTTTTTGCAGCAGCGCGGATGAAAATTCTTTTGGAAGGGAAAGTGACGAAAGACTATGGGATGAGCCGATTGTCGGTTATTCACGCGGTGATGATCCGCTTTTTAATAAAATCAAAAAAGACATCGGGC
>JAZFVY010000004.1:0-8882 GCA_036447975.1 Desulfobacterales bacterium | reverse complement strand
CTGATGTCGTTATAGATATCATCGATGCATCCAACTTGGAACGGAGCCTCTACCTTGCAACCCAGTTGAGAGAGCTAGATTGCAAGGTTTTGTTCGCCCTCAACATGGCCGACGTTGCTCAAACACGGGGAATGAAAATTGATGACAAGATGCTCTCCGAGCTTCTCGATGTACCGGTTGTATTTACCATCGGCAACAAAAACGAAGGTATTGATACACTTCTGGAAAAGGCTATTGAGCTGGCAGAGTCAAGCTACGAAATCCCTAAAACTCGTAAAGTCAAATACAGCAAAGACATTGAACATTCAATCTCAAATCTGGAGCGCTTTCTAGAAAACTGGACTGAAGGGTCAATTCCTTACAATATCAGATGGACCGCCATAAAGCTCATTGAAAACGACAAGATTGTAAAGGAGCGTATTCTTCAGAAGGCCGGAAAAAACAGCCAGGACATTCTTCGGGAAGCACAGAAGCACCGGGATTTCCTTGTGGACCGTTTTGATGATGAGCCGGAAATCGTCATGACAGATGAGCGCTACGGATTTATCTTTGGAATCATCAAGGAAGTACTTACAACCTCTACAAAACAACGTGTCGATATATCTCGAAACATCGATCTTATTCTTACCAACCGGTTTGTCGGTTTTCCGATCTTTTTCCTGTTTATCTGGGCCATGTTCGAGTTAACCTTTTCCCTCGGAGCCTATCCAATGGAATGGATCGACGGCGGTGTTAACCTGCTTTCAACATCCCTGGACAGTTTTCTTCCGGAAAATATTTTTAAGGATCTCCTTCTAAACGGAATTATTGCAGGTGTGGGAAGTGTTATCGTATTTTTGCCGAATATTTTGATCCTTTTCTTCTGTATCGCACTTTTCGAGGATACAGGCTATATGTCCAGAGCGGCTTTTCTTATGGACAAGATTATGCACCTTATCGGTCTTCACGGCAAATCTTTCATACCCATGCTCATGGGGTTTGGATGCAATGTCCCTGCGATTATGGCGACCCGCACCCTTGAAAGTGAAAAGGACCGCACCCTCACCATTCTTATTACGCCATTTATGTCATGCTCTGCCAAACTTCCGGTTTACATTGTCCTTGCAGGAACTTTCTTTGGTGCCAGTGCCGGGACCGTAATCTTTTCCATATACCTTGCAGGGATTATTTTTTCCGTAATAACAGGCCGCCTTTTTCGTTCTACCATCTTGAGAGGCGCTGACGCGCCATTTGTCATGGAACTGCCGCCATACAGGGTTCCAATGATAAAAAGCCTGCTAATTCATATGTGGGATCGGAGTAAGATATTCTTAAAAAAGATGGGAGGTATTATTTTTGCCGGTTCTGTTATTGTATGGGCGCTTTTAGCATTTCCGCGTAATATGCCGTATTCTTCCGACTATGCTGCAAAAATCGACAGGGTTAAAGCAACTTATGGGACTGAAATTACAATTGCCAATGAGTCTGATAAGCAGTTGCTTGAAAAGAGACGAGATGCTGCTGTTGCAAAACTTATAAGGAGCAAGAAAGCTGAAAAGTCTGAAAAGTCCTTCATGGGTCGTATCGGAAAAGTGATCGCTCCTCTTTTTGCACCCCTCGGTATCGACTGGCGAGGCAGTGTTGCTCTTCTCACCGGTTTTGCTGCCAAAGAAATCGTTGTGAGCACCCTGGGAATACTTTATGTTGCTGATGAAGGAGATGACTCAGAGGCGCTTAAGAACGCACTTTTATCCTCTGATATGACGCCGCTTTCGGCCTTGGCAATGATGACTTTTGTACTGTTATATCTGCCATGCCTTGCAACAGTGACAGCCATCAGGCGTGAAACCGGTTCCTTTACGTGGATGTTTTTCAGCATTGTTTACAGCACCTTGCTTGCATGGGTTGTGGCCTTTTGCGTTTATCAGGGGGGGAGGATTATAGGATTCGGCTGATTCTGAAAGATTCTAGCTATTCTCAAAATAACGTTCCAAATAGTATAGGAGAGCAATAAATCGTGCCGTCTTTTGAACCTGCGTACATTGAAACCTTTAACAAAGGGTTGCTTGCTGAAAAGATTAAAACAGCCAATGCAATTTTGAAGTCCTGCACCCTTTGTCCCAGAAAATGTGAGGTTGACCGTCTGTCCGGTGAGACCGGGATATGCAAAACAGGTGATAAAGCATATATTTCAAGTTTTAATGCTCACTTTGGAGAAGAAGCTCCCTTGGTGGGGATAAATGGATCCGGCACAATTTTTTTTACCCATTGCAATCTGCTATGCATCTTCTGCCAGAATTACGACATCAGCCACCTGGGACATGGCGAGGAGATGTCCAATGAGCAAATGGCCGGAATAATGCTGCATTTGCAAAATGCAGGATGCCACAACATAAATTTCGTTACACCATCCCATGTTGTACCCCAGATCCTCTCAGCCGTTGAAATAGCTGTAAAGAACGGCCTTTCCGTTCCTCTGGTTTACAATACCGGCGGGTACGACCGTGTTGAAACCCTTAAACTGCTTGAAGGAGTATTCGACATCTATATGCCTGATTTTAAATTCTGGGACTCTGAGGTGGCCGAAACAATGTGCAAAGCCGGAGATTATCCGGAGGTTGCGCGTAAAGCGCTTGTTGAGATGCACCGGCAGATTGGTGATCTCGTTACTGATGAATCGGGTATTGCCAGGCGCGGGCTCTTGCTACGGCACCTAGTCCTTCCGTCCGGTCTTGCAGGAACACGCGAAACTATGGGATTCATTGCACGTAAAATTTCAAAGAACACCTATGTTAATATAATGCCCCAGTACAGACCCTGCGGCAGGGCAGCCGAGGTAAAGGAACTTTCTGTTTACCTTTCCAAAAAGGATTTCAAAGCGGCCTTACAGGAGGCAATGGAAGAAGGAATTGAACGGCTTGACAGCCGAAGGCGAAGGTTTATGGTGCTGTAAAATAATTACATGGTGGTGTTTTCCAAAAATTAATAGCTAATCGGATTGATTCCGATTAGCCATTAAGGAGGAAAAAAGATGAAGAAATTATTAGGTTGCTTTTATTTATGCAATTTCCTTGCCAAAGTACGATATTAAACTTGATAATTTCTGTATAAATCTATTATTACATTTATATCAATATGTTACACCATGCAACATTCAAATTTTTCATTTGTATTTTCTCCATCGCAATACCTTAAAATCAGGTGCATTGTTCAAATTGTTAAACCCTTTTGAAAAAGCATGCCATGGAACCCCTTGATATGATAAGAAAAAATGCGATTTCTTCGCGGTTCAAAATTTTGAACCATTTTGAGGGCCAAACCACATAACCCCTTAATTTGATAGGGAATAATCCAAACAAGCTTGATTCAAAATTTTGAACCCAAATCTTTTTTTGGAAAAATCAATGCCTTGAATCTGCGTCCAATTTGAACTTCTTTATTTTCCAGTTAAGTCCGCTTTTACCAATACCGAGTAATTCTGCAGCCCTGGATTGAACATTGTTTGTCAATTTCAAAGCCCTTTCGATCATTTTCTTTTCTATCATCGTAAGGGTTTCATCTAGTTGTGCATTTGCGGGTATTCCTTCAATGTGCAACGTATTGTAGACATTATCCCTAAATTCCTTAGGAAGGTCTGATACCTTTATATTATTGCTTTGACACAGCACCATGGCCCGTTCAATAATATTTTCCAATTCACGAACGTTACCGGGCCAACGGTAATCGTGAAAAAGACGTTCAACATCCTGATCGAGACTTGTTACAGGGATATCAGACTTTCGTTCATCACCATATTTATTAATAAAATGGTTCACAAGGAGGCGAATATCCTCTCGACGCTCCTTTAAAAGAGGAAGAGCAATGTGGACCACATTCAGCCGATAAAAGAGGTCCTCCCTGAACCGGCCCTGCATCATCTCATCTTTGAGTTTTTTATTTGTAGCGGCAATTATGCGAATATTGACAGAAATCGGCTTCTCTCCCCCAACCCTTTCAAAAACCTTTTCCTGGAGAACCCGCAAAAGTTTCACCTGAAGGCTTTTTGAAAGATCACCGATTTCATCAAGAAAAAGGGTTCCGCCGTCAGCCAGTTCAAAACGACCTTTTTTCACAGCCACGGCGCCTGTAAATGCCCCTTTTTCATGGCCAAAAAGTTCGCTTTCAAGAAGGGTTTCAGCCAGCGCACTGCAACTCACTGCGATAAAAGACTTGTCGCGTCTCGTACTGTTAAAATGGATCGACCTTGCCACTAGTTCCTTGCCGGTGCCGCTTTCACCTTCGATCAAAACTGTAGCATTGGTTGGTGCAACTTTCCTTATAGTTTCGAAAACATCCTGCATAACCTTACTTTTCCCGCTAATATTCCCGAAACTGTAATGTAATGCTACAGCATTCCGAAGTTGCCGGTTCTCCTTGACCACCCGATACATGGCGATGGCCTTATTAACATAAATTGTCAACCGTTCGTTGTCGAAAGGCTTGAGGATATAAGTGTAGGCACCTTTCTGCATCGCCTCCACTGCCTTACCCACGGTACCATGAGCCGTCATCATAATGACCGGAAGATCCAGTTCTTTAGCCTTGATCCTTTCAAGCAGCTCCATGCCGTCCATGGCAGGCATTTTCATATCAGTAAGCACCAAGTCAACATCGGCATTCCCCAATATTTCAAGTGCTTCATGACCGCTGTGGGCAGTTAATGCTTCGAATCCTTCTTCTTCAAGAACCGCACTTAATATATGCGGATAATTTTTTTCATCATCTACAATCAGTACGGTCTCCATGACTATACCCCCTGCTTTACAGGCATTTCTACTTTAACGCGAGCGCCGCAAACCGATCTGTTGATAACCTGGATGCTTCCGCGGTGAGACTCGATAATATTTTTAACAATACCAAGCCCCAGACCTGTTCCCATCTCCTTGGTAGTGAAAAAAGGATCCCATATCTTGTCCAAAATATCTTCTGGTATACCTTCTCCTTCATCTTCAAAATATATGGTGACCGTATTGTCACTCGAACCGATTTCAACATGAATTTTACCGCCTTCCGGCATAGCCTGCATGGCATTGATCAAAATGTTAAGGAAGGCCTGATAAAGCATCTCAGGATCGGCTATTATTTCCGGAAGTTCGTTGTCATAGTCCTTTTCAATGACACAGCCCTCTTCATTGATCTGTGATGCCAAGAAAGTGATGTTCTTTTCAAGAACGTCTTCAATTCTACACAAAATCAGGTTCGGGCTCCTGGGTTTTGCAAAAGCCAAAAAATCTGTTATGATATTATTTAACCGGGAAGATTCTTCAATAATTATACTTGGAATCGAGTCTGAAGGATCATAGCGGGACATCTTTTTCTTTAAAAGTTCGGATGAACTCTTGATTATACCCAACGGATTGCGAATTTCATGGGAAATCCCTGCCACCATCTCACCCAGTGTTGAGAGACGTTCTGCGCGACTTAGCTGTTCTTTGAGCCTGAGCCTCTCTTGAGCCCTTTTTTCGATGATACTTTCGCCCCTCTTGACCACAAAAAGAAGCACTAAAAAAAGGACGCCCATGACAATAGTGCAAGTTATAATAACCCGTTTCTGGAAATCGAAAATTGCTTTATAATCTTCTGATAAATCTTGTACGATTTCCACAACACCAAGCACCGGACCAGATATCCGGGAAAGAGGCCGTTCTGCCCTTAGCGGCGCAAAAGTGATTAATTTGCTATCTTTCGAAAATCCGAGAAATATCTCAACCCAATTGCCTCTTTGAAGCAATTTTGAAGTAGTCTTGCCTGAAACCGCATCCTGAAAGCCTTTACCGCCAGCATCCTTTTTGCCGATTACTGCTTGATCGAAACTATATGAAATCGTATTCTCCATATCGTAGATGTTTACCATATCTACTTTGAAGCTGTGAAGTGTACTTCTGACTACCTTGTCCATACGAATAAATTGTTCATTATTCCTGAGCTGAATCTTGCCGAATTTCAAAGCAACTGGAATGATGAACTGCAAAAAGACCTGGTGGTTAAGGTTTTCGACCAGAAGGCTGGCATAGTCTTCACTTTTCTTTTGCTGCATGGTCCTTGCCCAGTGGGTGTTGAGCATGAAGAGGATCAGCGTGCCGCAAAATATTACGATCAGGCTTATAAGTGTAAAGTATTTGACCAGTCTAAAAGGTTTGACTTTTTCTTCTGATGGGTTGAGGTCCATAGATAATCTGTTAATAATTCAGAACGGAAATATTCCATATCCGCGTTTTAATATCTTCATTTGAAAAGCTGACTCCGGCACCGATAAAAAATGATTAAAAATTTATCTTCGACTAACTCGTAAAACGTCTTTTGCGAACGCAATTGAGCAAAATAGACTTTTTTCGAAGCAATCATACTTAAAAACATATATTGAAATTGACCATTAAAGTCAAGGTAAAGCTTTATTTTTATTGACACTATGACGAAACTACCGACAATTTTTCGTTTAAAACCTGTTGAACACGCAACCCGCATTTCTCACGAGCTATAGCAGTTCAGGAACAAGGCATTTCAGTCCGAAGACGTAGTATACTCTACTTCGAGGGCTGAATAACGCAGTTCCTGTGCCACTATAGTTAACCTTTGGTGAAGAATTTTTCTAAAAAAGATAAAGATCATAATGTTTAATCAAATTATCCGTCTATGTCAATCTAAGTGATTAATATCTTAATATTTACTAATAAAAATAAAAAAGCCAGATAAATTATTCATGAGAAATGCGGGATAAAAGTCTTACACAAAAACCGTTGAATCCCGTATGAGTGAAAAATGGTACATTAACATCAATTTTAGGTGAATTATCCGTTGTTATTATTTCTTACCGATTTTTGCTATACAATATATAGTAATTTTATTAATAAAACTACAATATGATGTAATTACCTAAAATTTATCTATAATTATATATAAAAGTGCTTGACTTACTATAAATTTAAGATAATCGTTGCATAACTTGATTCAGTTCTCAATTAATTTTGCCTTTCTTAGTTATTGGAAATTTATTTTAATTTTGCGCAAAATTTGCGAAAGGGCTTATGAATGAGCAGTAACTCCTTAAAAAAAGTCAGAGAATCTTTTCTGATGAGCAAAACCGAACTTGCCAGAAAGGCAGAGGTATCTCCTATTACCATTGCACGCATAGAAAAAGGCATGCCGTGCCGTATGGAAACCCAGCGTAAGATTATTTTGGCTCTTGGTTTCAGTCTTTCTGACAAAAACAAAATATTTAGCGATTAAGAGCATATCATGTTTTTTGGAAAAAAACCCCATCTTATTGGGCTGGATATTGGCTCCAGGACCATAAAAGCTGCTGAAGTTGTTGAAACGAAAAAGGGACGTGCCCTTAAAAATTTTAACACCATCGATATTGAACCAGGAATAATCGAAGAAGGTGCTATTAAGGATCCGGAAGCTGTCTCTGCTGCCATCCGTGAACTATTTAAGGAAAGCAAACTGAAAGAACAGAATGTTGCCATCTCCGTGGGGGGCTACTCTGTTATTGTTAAAAAGATCAATGTCAAGACCATGACGGAAGATGAGCTGCATGAGACGATCCATTTTGAAGCGGAACAATATATTCCGTTTGACATCAGCGATGTTAACCTCGATTTCCAAATACTTGGAGAAAGTGAACATAATCCCAATCAGATGAGTGTAATTCTGGTTGCAGCCAAAAAGGAAATGGTTGGCGAATATGTAAGTCTCATCCAGATGGCCGGACTTAATGCCTGTATTATTGATGTTGACGCTTTTGCCCTTCAAAACATTTTTGAAGTGAATTATGCCCCAGAGGAAGAAAATGTTGCCCTGATTGATATTGGAGCCAGCAAGACATCTCTCAATCTCTTGAAAGGTAATTCCTCTGTATTCATGCGTGATGTTTCCCTTGGATGCGGGCAGATAAACGAAAAAATCTCTTCTTTTGCTAATTGCTCTTTAGAGGAAGCTGACAAGATTAAGCTTAGCAGGCAGTCAGACAAAGTTTCCGTTGAAGATTTAAAGGGTATTGTTTCGACAGTGGTGACTGACTGGTGCTCTGAAATAAAACGCGCTCTTGATTTCTTTTATTCTTCATATCCTGATGATCAAATTAAAAGGATTATTCTTAGCGGCGGTGGCGCTAACATTATTGAATTTCGCAAACTTCTGGCTGAAGAAACAGCAACTGCAGTTGAGATTATAAATCCTTTTGAGAACTTTTCGGTGGACAATAGAAGTTTAGATGATTCCTATCTTGAACAGATAGCACCCCAGGCTGCAATTTGTATGGGCATTGCAATAAGAAAAATGGGTGACAAATGATACGAATAAATCTGCTACCTTTTCGAGCAGCACGCAAAAAAGAGAACATTCGCCGGCAGGTTTCCATTGTCCTTCTTTCCCTATTTCTTGTTATACTAGTCATGATCTATTTCAATTTAAGCTTGAAAAATAAGATCGAAGCTCTGGATGCCAAGGTAGAAAGCACAAAAAAACAGATAGCCCTGGTCGCAAAACAAGCGAAAGAGGTAGATCGGATAAAAAAAGAATTCGACAAACTCAATAAAAAGATAAAAGTCATTAAGAATCTTGAAACAACTCGCAAAGCTTCAGTCCATTTGCTTGACAATATGACAAAAATGGTGGTTGAGAAGACGTCGATTTCTGAATTAGATAAATCAGAAGGAAAGGATATCAAGCCTGAAAAGCGATTATGGTTCACCAACTTTAGTGCAAAAGGAAATAATATCAATATAAAGGGGATTGCCTTAGATAATAAAACTGTTGCCGATTTTATGACCCGTCTGGAAATTTCAGGAATTTATAAGGATGTAAATTTAAGGACGTTAAGACTACAAGTGGTAAATAAATTAAAGCTGAAAGGCTTTGAAATT
>JAZFVY010000003.1:0-3488 GCA_036447975.1 Desulfobacterales bacterium | reverse complement strand
CGTTACAATGGCGGTATAGGTTTCCTGCTTGACACATTAGCTTTACTTCACTATATTTTTTTCATTTGGGTGTTTTCGTTCCTTTACGTGATAAAAACAACTTCTGGATGCAGGCTTTTTTTTATTAGGGATTTTCATGGCGTATTTGGGATACATACCAGCAAATCCGAAAAAGCAAATAAAGGAATCGATTATGAAGAGTCTACTATATGCTGTTTTGAGCTTGCTTATTCTGAGCCAGACAGTCATGGCGGATGATATCAGTTCTGCCGAAAAAGAATTAAAAAGCAAACTTGACGCAGTTTTTGTGGTGCTACAGAAAAATGATCTTGAACAAGAGACAAAGAACAATGAGGTCATCGAAATTGTTACGCCAATATTTGCTTTTTCACTAATGCCCAGGCTGAGTCTGGGGACAAAATACTGGACCGGCCTGACCAAAGAGAATAAAAAGAGATTTACGGATCTTTTTGTTAAACGCCTGAAGGAGTCATACCTGGAAAAGCTGAATCTTTATACAAATGAAATCATTGTCTATGGAGCGCCTGTTCAGGTAAAGAAAAAAATCCATATTCCAACGGAACTGATCTCGAAAGACAACAAAATAGACATGTTATACAAGCTTTATAAGTCAAAGAGCGGCTGGAAAATCTATGATATAGAGATCCAGGGTGTCAGCATTATCTCGACCTACCGGTCTCAGTTTGCCGAGGTCATGAGTACCGGGACTATTGATGACCTTCTGCTGAAACTTGAGAAACAGGAAAAAGAAAAAAACGCCTCTTAAGATATCAATATGATACAATTTTATTCTCTGCTAACACGTTTTTTCGACAAGGTCATCCTTAGGCTACCTGGTTTCGTCATACTATGTCTTCTGGCAGTGGTGATTTTTCTCGGTTACAATGCAAAGGACTTTAAGCTTGACGCATCAGCTGAAACGCTGGTTCTCGAGAATGACAAAGACTTGCAATACTCGCGGCTCATTAGATCGCGTTATGGAGAACATGATTACTTATTAATGACCTATGCCCCCAAAGACGACCTGTTCTCGGATAAGGCACTGGAAAAACTGACCCGGCTGCGGGATGAATTAAGGAAGCTGGAAAGGGTGTCATCGGTGGTTTCAATACTGGATGCCCCTCTGCTGGAAAGTCCTCCTGTGCCGGTAAAGGAACTGGTCAGCAATATCAAGACTCTCGAATCGTTAACCGCGGCCATAAAACTGGTCAGAATCGAGTTCAAAGAGAGCCCTCTCTACCAGGACCTTCTTGTAAGCCCCGATCTTAAGACCACCGCCCTCCAGATCAACTTCAACATCGATGAGGTATATCAGGACTTACTGGCACGTCGCGACCATTTTCGGGGAAAACAGGCCTCCGACCGGCTGTCTTCGGCAGAGGTTGCTGAATTTAAAGAGGTAACCAAGCAGTTCAAGCAGCACCGGAACAAAATGAAGAAGATCAGGCATGAGGATATTGCCGCAATTCGTGCAATTATGCACAAATACCGCCAGGACGACGAACTCTTCCTGGGCGGAGTCAGCATGATCGCGGACGACCTGATTAGTTTTATCAAGAACGACCTGAAGATATTCGGTTTCGGGGTATTGTTTTTTCTGATCGTCACCTTAAGTATTATTTTTAGAAAAATGCGCTGGATCTTTTTGCCGATGCTCTGCTGCGCTTTTTCCGCAATTTCCATGATAGGGCTTTTGGGGATGTTTGGTTGGGAGGTTACTGTTATATCTTCTAACTTTATATCCTTACAGCTTATCATCACCATGGCTATAACAATCCATCTGATCGTGCGATACAGGGAACTCCTGCAAAAAAACCCGGAAGCTGAGAAGAGAAAACTTATCCTCGATACAGTTAGTTTCATGATGAGGCCCTGCCTGTATGCCGCTCTGACCACTATCGCAGGGTTTGGTTCGCTGTTATTTTGCGATATTCTACCCGTCATAACCTTTGGCTGGATGATGATTGCAGGTATTACTGTCTCGTTGATATTGACATTCCTGTTCTTTCCAAGTGTGCTGATGCTGATAGGCAAAGGAACACCACATGCCGGGCGGGGCACACACTTTTCGTTAACACCATTTTTTGCTAGATTCACCGAAGCCCACGGCATCATGATACTGGTAATAAGCTGCATTGTCTTTTTAATTAGTGCGGTCGGAATCTCCAGGCTGGTGGTTGAAAACAGTTTTATTGATTACTTTAAAAATACGACCGAGATCTATCAAGGCATGAAAGTCATTGATCAAAACCTGGGAGGCACCACCCCGCTGGATGTCATTATCGATTTGGATAAACCCGAAGCATCAACTCAGATGGTTGCATCCGGAACTGATACTGAAGATGGCGATGACTTTGACGAGTTTGATGAATTTGACAGAGCAGAAGAAGAGGATAAATACTGGTTTACATCTGACAAGATGGCCCTGGTTGTTAAAATTCATGATTATCTTGATAGCCTGCCGGAAACCGGTAAGGTCCTGTCACTGGGAACGATGATGAAAATCGCTGAAAAAATCAGCAAGGGAAAGCAGTTAGACAATTTTGAGCTGGCTGTGCTGTATAACGAAATACCTGACAAATTTAAAAGCATGGTGTTATCACCTTATGTGTCCGTTGAGCATAATCAAGTTCGTTTTTCAATCCGTGTCAGGGACTCCGAAAAGTCATTAAAGCGGAATAAGTTGCTGAAAAAGATCCGGAAAGAACTTGTCAGCAAAATGGGTTTAAAGAAAGATCATGTACATTTAACCGGGATGCTGGTGCTATACAACAATATGCTTCAGAGTCTGTTCAGTTCACAGATCTTGACTCTGGGGATAGTAGTACTGGCGCTGATGTGCATGTTTCTGATTCTATTCGGTTCTTTAAAAATTGCACTTATCGCCATTGCACCCAATCTGCTTTCCATCGGAGTAGTCCTTGGCGTAATGGGATGGCTGAATATTCCTCTTGACATGATGACCATCACCATTGCGGCAATAAGTATCGGTATAGCCGTTGATAACACGATTCATTATATCCACAGGTTCAGGCACGAGATCAAGGCCGACCAGAATTATCTTAAGACGGTTCATCGCTGTCACGGAAGCATCGGCTACGCCATGTATTATACATCAATAACGATCATTATCGGTTTTTCAATCCTGACCCTGTCCAATTTCATTCCAAGTATTTATTTCGGCCTGCTGACAGGATTGGCAATGTTGATCGCCTTAGTTGCCGCCCTGACACTGCTGCCACAATTGTTAGTCGTTTTTAAACCGTTTGGACCCGAAGTCGAAGAGAGTCAGGATTAATTAACCCATTAAAACTTCCCGCTTATGAATGATGGTCCAAGCTTGATGAACTCGTAAAAAGTCCGATTTAGACGGTTTCGTAAAAAGTTCAAATTCAAGGCGTGCAAATTTTGCAATTATGAGGCGTACTTATCGTACGTTGAATGATTGCGAAATGCAGCACAACGCA
>JAZFVY010000002.1:0-5972 GCA_036447975.1 Desulfobacterales bacterium | reverse complement strand
CCGGCTAGATTGAAAAGCGGCGATAAAATACATATTGCTGTTTATGAATTCCGATTCCTCTTGCATGACCAGGCGCCGTTAGGCGAAACAGTCATGGTGGAAAGGGATGAAGAATAGGACAGAAGCCCTTTTAATCTTTGTCCAAAATCTCCCGTATTTTTTGTGACAGATCCCTAACATTAAAAGGCTTCTGTATAAAACCATCACAACCCCGTTCCAATATCCCGGTAGCCTGGCCATTGAGGCTGTATCCACTTGAAATAAGGACCTTAATAACTGGATTGATCTCTTTCAGTTTGTCATAGATATCTCCACCGCTCATATCCTGCATAATGATATCTAGGATAACCATATCAATGTAATCCTTTTTGGCTTTGTAGATCTTTATGGCATCCTTTCCACTTCTGGCTATCATAACCTTATATCCCAGTTTCCCCAGCAACCGTTCACTTACATCAATAATCATATCTTCATCATCTACGAGAAGAACCATCTCACTTCCTTTCAATAGCTCTTCAATCAGCTTCTTATCTTCCAAGACCTCTTTTTCAGAGGCCGGCAGATAGATGTCGAATGTCGTGCCTTCACCTTTTTCACTGTCAACATTGATAAAGCCACCATGATTCTTGATGATACCATAAGCAGAGGCCAATCCTAACCCTGTACCCATGCCAATTTCCTTGGTTGTATAGAATGGGTCAAATATTCTTTTTTGGGTTGCCTCATCCATACCCATCCCGGTATCAGCAACAGAGATTTTCACATATTTCCCGGGCGCAACTTTATAGGGTTGAACGTAATCTTCCTCAAGTATGACATTTTCTGTTTGGATATAGAGATCTCCACCACCAGGCATTGCCTGCCAGGCATTTATATAAAGATTCAATATTACCTGTCCTATCTGGCTCTGATCGACCTCTGATACCCAAAGATTCTCTTCATATTTATCTCTAATATTGATCTCTTTCCTGGTGCGACCAAACATAAGATTTTGACTTTTGATGAGTTCATTTAGATCGGTCGGCTTTAGCTCATTTTTCCTGGTTCTTGCAAAGTCTAAGAGTTGTTTGGTGAGCTCTGCCGCATTTTTAATAATTCTCTCTATTCCTTCGATATATTCAAAGTGGGGATGAGATGGATCTGTATCGATTAACATCAAAGATGCCCAACCTTGAATTCCCATGAGCAGATTATTAAATTCATGAGAAATGCCGCCTGCTAAGGTTCCTATGGATTCCATCTTCTGAGCTTGATGCAATTGGTATTCCATACGTTTTCGCTCAGTTATGTCATTGAGAATAATCAAGGAAGCAAGTCCATCTTCATCTAGAGGCAAAATATTTAGCATAACTTGATATCCATTCAAAAGCAAAGGATGGTCTTCGTTTATTGTTTTTGGTTTGACATCCATTATTTCCATAAGATCACAAGCCCGTTGGCGGTCATCTCCTGAAAACACGTCAACAAAATGGGATCCTAACAACTTTTTCTCAGGTAAATTGATCAGCGAAAGTGCAAATTGATTGGCATAAACAACCCTTCCCTCTGAATTAATTTCTATAATACCTTCAGAAATTCTCTCTAAAATGATTTCAAAATGTCTTTTGACTGACAGTAACTCCTCTGTAGCTACGCGTGGATAGCTACTTTTAATTCCGATAATTTCTTCGGATAAGAATTCCGTAGATGCAAGATCAAGTTGGTCGAGAATGGAAAGGACGTTTTTAGCCATTTCGTTAAATGGTCCCTTAACAATACATGCGTTCGCCCCCAATTGAGCAACATTTATCTTCTCTTCGGTAGCAATGGAGGAAAGAATAACCAGGTGAGTATCATTAAATTTCTCCATGTCTCTAATGATTCTGCATAGCATTTCTCCATCGATATTGGGCATTACGAGGTCAACAAACATGATATCAGGAGTATATGTCTTCAAAATATCAAGCGCATTAAGGCCATCTTCTGCTGTTATTACTTGGTGCCCCTCCTTTTCAAGTAGCTTTGTCATGAACCTACGCATAATCCGATCGTTATCGACTGCCAATATTTTCTTCATATTATCAATCCTTTTAGTTTAAACTTTTTTCTAAAGCCGCCATACTTTGCCCTATTCCAGTCCTTTTTGTTTGGTGTGTCTCATACATTTTTACGTATTGATATTAGTGATATTGGGAAAGCCTCTATTATCAAGAGTGGCAAAGACCTCTTTTTATTTCATCAAATCATTTCACAACATAGTGGAGACTCAGTCCTTCCGTGGTGATATGCTGAATGAGCGGGGTGATTGCTGACTCCAAGTCCTCTAATAACCAGGCATCATAATTTGCCATCACACGGTTCAATCTATTAAAAAAGTCGGTCTGTGAATTACAACAATCAGCTCGACCTGTTGCACAAAGAGAGCAATATTGTTTACAAGCGATATTTGTAACGATGTGTGCTTACTTGATAATCATCTAAAAGGCACCTCCCAATCGCAAAAAGGGATGCGATTTGTTGCAGGTGGTTAACCCTGTTAACAACCCCTAAACATAAGGATGTGCTCAATGGAACTGTATACTGGATTAGATCTTCATTCAAGAAATACTTACATCGGTATTATGGACAAAGAGTTCAACCGCGTATTAAAGATATGAGGCAGTGTCAAGAATTTTGTGTGAAATTATCAAAGGCCAATTCTTTAAAGAATGGCAAATTGTTACGCACTTTTCCTATGGGGTTCGACCACCAAAGCAGTTCCATCTTTAAGCAGATAAACGAAAGAGTCTTCTTCCGCACTGGATGTTGACTTAAATGACAGTGGAACTATAGTTTTCGTATTTATTTCTTGATTTTGTTAATGCTCAATCGAGGTTTAATTTAGCTGTTCGATAAAATTCCCGATAGCTCTGTGAACCTTGTCAGCTCCGTCACCCAAAAGAATTCCGTGGCGGTCAAAGTTAAAAAGGATATACGCCTTATCATCCGATCCCAACAGCTTAAATGTTCTCCTTGAACCGCTTGGTTTGACCACCGGATCTCCAAGGGATTGGACAACAAGCGCCGGTACAAGTATGTCAGACAATTTGTTCTCAAGAGATTCCATGAACCGCTCCAGCTCCAGTACACCGGAAATCGGATTGCGAAAATAGTTAATATGGGGATTTTCAGGGTTGTTTTGGACAAACTCTTTTTTGGCTATGTCAATGTGAGCTTTTGCCATCAGCCGGTTCCATACATCCACTGCCGGCACAAACTTTGAGGAAAAATCTTGAAGTCTCATGGGTGGGCAAACTGCAAAAACGCCTTTAACACCATCAACTCTTGCTGCAAGGTCAAGTGCAAGCCCGGCTCCTGCGGAAAATCCTCCCACCACAACTTGCTTGCATATGTTGCTGATAATGGCATAGCCTGCATCGACAGACGCCACCCAATCCATATAGGTTCTTGTTACCAGATCATCAGGGGAAGTTCCATGCCCTTTTAATCGAGGAGTATATACCCACAGTCCCATGCGACCAAGATAGGCGGCCAGTTCCTTAACCTCAGGGGGAGCAGCCATATATCCGTGAACAAGAACCACCCCCATATCACGGGATTTTCCCTTGACGAGAACAGGCATGCCAACATCTTTCTTCTTTGACTCTCCGTCAACATAAAAGGTTTTATAGTCTTCCTCAAATTCATAGGCCTCTTTTTTGAGCAGATATCCTGCAATCTTGCGTCTTAGCCAGAAGTCCGGCAACCTTGCAGTACGGCTTACCCTGCGCTGAAGCAATGTCAATGGCTCAACTTCGTTTGCTATAACCGCTACAGGGTTATCAATACGGATACGATGAAAATTAAAAGCAGAATAAAATTTCGAGGTATCCTTTACCAGTGTCTTAGCCTTTTTCTTTACCACATCCTTTTCCCGAGCCACCGTGATAAAGTCTTTAGACTTGTCGAACCTATCGTCTGTTAAGAGGTGAATCTGGCATGAACGGAGACTGTCGTGGAGATGGACCCCGGTTTTTTCAAGGTTACGGCTAACCGTCAGGAACACCCTTCGCCTTAGATCATGCTCATCGATCTTTTTAGACGGAATCAGCTTGAGTGTGGAAGCAAAAATATGATCGTGATTAACGGTTGTCATACTGTAAATGGCGGACATATAGCGCTGCATAATTTTCAGCGCGACCTTACGCATTACCCGTTTTGAAGGAATAGGATCATCGAAACCGATGCTTTGCCTTGAAGAAATATCACGGCCAATGGCTAAGCTTTTCATGAATTTCCTTATTTCAATCGCCGCACCAAATCGAATATCCACATCAACACCGGATAACAACATGGTCCCTTCTGTCATGATCTCTTCTACTATACGTTCCGGGATATTATCCATCAGATGGACAGCCAAGTTGCTCAGAATATTCTCATGCGCCCTGAGCGGGTAATAGGTGATATTTACTGGCACAATATAGGTATTGCCCTCCAATACTGGTTCCATGTAATCGATCTGAAAAAGTTCCATTAACCTCTTAGCTTCGTCAGGAACTTCCTGTGACATCCTGCGTAACCGCTGCCGGTAAAATTCTGTTCTTAGAGCCAGCGCGGCAGCCCCAGTGTGCGGAGGATGTTTGCCGGCGGCGTAAGAAATCATAAAACGTTCCTTTTCTATGATTTTTTTACCTTTAACCATGCGGCCCTCGGGAAAAATTATCCACGCAGCCTCTCCGGTAAGCAGACTTTTGATAATAAGAAGATCTCTGTCCGGATTTCTGGTGGAGACTGCTCCGACTTTTTCGAGAAAAACGCCGAGCGGTCCTTCAAAAAATCTATAATCGGCAAGAGACCAGACCGGAATGCGGGTGATCTTGTGGATATGATATGGCATAAATAGAGTCTCAATCCTTGTATAATGATTGATTACAAATATGACAGAACCTTCAGGAATATTCTCCTTGCCATGAATACTGATCCGGGCCTTTGAAAGACCGGCGAGCATCTTGACGGCAAGACCGGTTGTAAGATATGCAAAACGGTTCATGATATCTCTTGAATAATAATCTACCGACACTCACAAATGCCAGGTTGCTGTTGACAGTGTCTGGAATTATAATTAAGATATTATTTTTTTAAATAAAAATAAAGGATTTTCGGAGGTCAAGCATGTACTCAAAAATACTTATTCTTCGCTTTCCAAAAACCGAGGTTGAAAAGCCGATCGTCTGTTACCTGGTGAAAGATTATAACCTTACCTTTAATATCCTCAATGCCTCCGTGCTTCCCAGGAAAGAGGGGATTATGGTTCTGGAACTTACCGGAACCAGAAAAAACTTCCAGGAAGGGGTAAATTATCTTAGGGACCTAGGAGTACATGTTCAGAATGCATCCCAGGAGATAAAGCGAGTTAAAAAAAAATGCACTCATTGCGGAGCCTGCACGGCGGTTTGTCCAACCGGTGCGCTTTCCATTCAACGCCCTGAAATGTCTGTTGATTTTATTCAGAAAAAATGCAGTGTATGTGAACTTTGTGTGCCTGCCTGCCCAACCAGGGCAATGGAAATTCGCCCCAAAAAGAAAGCCTTTTTTTAAATGGATCGGTTAATAGCCATTGCATTAAGTGGCGGTATAGATTCTCTTGTGGCCGCATATCTGTTAAAGGAACAAGGGCACAATGTCATCGGAATCCACGCTGTTCTGTCATTTGTCCGCAAACTTGGTGCAACCACACTTGCAACAGTTCATTATGCCCGAATAACCAAGAACAGCAAGAACAAGTTCCATCTTTTTAAAGTTGTTGATCCTAAAAAGGACCAGTCTTATTTTCTGGCCTTCATCACCCAACAACATCTGTCCAGCGCCTGTTTTCCCCTTGAAAGTTTGACAAAATCCGAAGTTTTAAAACTGGCAAACGAAAAGGGGCTTGATCCCTTTATAAAAAAGGAAAGCAATGACGTATGCTTTATCAGGAACAAAACCTATGGAAAATTTCTTGCTCTGCAAGAGGG
>JAZFVY010000001.1:0-6692 GCA_036447975.1 Desulfobacterales bacterium | reverse complement strand
GAAACGTGTCCCTCAAGCATTCAGGTGATAATGTTTTAAAAGGGATAAAATATTGCATATTTTTTTTGCCTTTTGTTCGCTTCCCATATACCAGAAAACTTGTCAAGTTTTCAAAACGTTATAATATTAACTTGAAAAGCATTAAAAAATGGAATATTATCATCATGCATTTTGAAAAGCAAACGCTGAAATTTTGTCCTGTTTCGGCGACTTTGTAAATTTTCTTGATACAGACTTTTTACCCCGAATTTTCCGGGATAGAAGCTCGAACTGAGACCCTTGAAAAATGCTCAATTTTGCTCAAGTTCAAGGAAGGCGAAAATTTTAAACACCCCGTACGATCTTCCGGACCTACGGGGCAGGCACGAATACATTTAGTATTTTGAGGATAAAGCTAAAGCTTCACTGCGTGCAAAATGTTGAGCCTGACACAGAAATTGGGTAAAAGGGGGCGTTTTGCAAAGGTCTCGCACTGCCAATGATCAAACATGGACTTTTGTTAAGATCGTTTTGATGAGTTGTTAAAATGCCTGTATATGAATATAAAGCTCTGGATATCAAGGGAAAGACAACTTCCGGAATTATTGATGCTGAAAGCTCGCTTATTGCTCGCCAAAAGTTACGCGCGTCCAGTACCTTTCCCGTCTCCATTAAAGAAGTTTCTGATACTGCCACAAAAAAAGAGCCCCGTTCCTTTTTAATTTCTAGTTTAATTTCTAGATACTTTAAACGCGTCCGTCCGTCTGAAGTTTCGATAATGACCAGGCAGCTGGCAACTATAGTGGGGGCCGGCTTCCCTCTTGTATCAGCTTTAGATACTCTGATACCACAAACCAGATCTAAGACATTTAAAAAAATAATGGCAAAGATCAAGGATTCAATCGTGGAAGGTAACAGTTTTGCCCGATCTCTCTCTTTGTATCCGGGAACTTTTTCCCCGCTGTATGTGAACATGGTTAGGGCCGGTGAAACTTCAGGGGCGCTTGAAATAGTTTTAGAACGACTGGCCGATATCACCGAGAAACAACAGGCCCTTAAGAATAGAATAAGTACTGCTCTGGCTTATCCTGTTTTAATGACATTTGTCGGTGCACTGGTTCTATTTTTTCTTCTAACATTTATTGTTCCCAGTATAACCTCAATTTTTTCGGACATGGACCAGGCTTTGCCGGCCCCGACGCTCTTTCTTATCACCATAAGTGAATTATTCAAAAACTACTGGTGGATTATCTTAATTGTGATGATAGGAATTTTAATAGCCTTGAGCGTCATCAAAAAAACCGAAAAAGGTAGCTACTTTTTCGATAAAACCAAACTTATTATGCCTGGCTTCGGAAGTTTAGCCAAAAAACTGGTAGTGGCTCGATTCGCTCGAACCCTTGGCTCCCTTCTGGAAAATGGTGTTTCCATGTTGCCCGCACTTGATATTGCAAAGAATATAGCTGGAAACAAGCTGATCGCCGATGTAATTGAAGACGCCGCCAAAGAAGTCGGAAAAGGACAGGCTCTCGGTACGGCTTTGGCAAAAGGTAAAATCTTACCGGATCTTTCTATCCAGATGATTCAGGTTGGAGAACAAAGCGGGAAACTTGAAGCCATGTTGAATAAAATCGCAGATGTGTATGAAAATGAGGTAGAATCGCTCATAATGAGAATGACATCACTCCTGGAACCTGTTATGATACTGGTCATGGGCATTATTGTCGGTTTCATCGTCCTTGCGATATGCTTGCCGATATTTGAAATGAACCAGCTTGTTATGTAAAAAAACTATTGGAGAAAAAATGAATCTTGCAATACCTTCCAAAAAAATTGACTATCGCGGATTTACCTTGATTGAATTGATGATTGTCATTGTAATTTTGGGAATCCTGGCCGGCCTACTTGTGCCGAGGATAATGGGACGGCCTGATGAAGCAAGGCAGCTTAAAGCAAAGATATTAATTGAGGGTCTGGAAACAGCCCTGAAATTATACAGGCTTGATAACGGCTTTTATCCGAATACCAGTCAGGGGCTGCAGTCACTAATTGAACAGCCTGAGACAGAACCATTACCTAAGAAATGGCGCAAGGGCGGGTATCTAGAAAAAGGCAGGCTTCCAAAAGATCCCTGGGGAAACGATTTTGTTTATCTTTCCCCGGGAATTCATGACGATTATAGCATCATTTCATACGGCGCTGACGGTGTTCAGGGTGGTGAAGGCAAGAACATGGATATTGACAGCTGGGAAATTGAATAGAAGCGGTCTTAAAAACACTTGTAAGCAAATGTTACGGAATACTCGATGCCGGATGCTGACTCTTTTTCCCCAATGCCCTGTATATTCTGATCAGAACAACGGCTTTACTCTGATCGAGCTCATTGTCGTTATCTCTCTGATTAGTCTTATGCTCTTTTTTGCTATCCCTCGATTTAAAGATTCTGTTCTGTCAGACAACACCAAAAAAGTTTCGCGATGGATTATGGCTAAAGTACATACTTTAAAGGAGCGCGCAGTCCGCGACCAGAAGCTTTACATTCTGCACGTCAATCTGGATTCCAACAGGCTGTGGATGACCAATGAGCTTATGTCAGAGCAAGAACTTCAAAATGCCGCCCAGAATGCATACGAGCTGCCGGACGATATTAAAGTTCTGGATGTTGAATATCCTGACGAAGAAATAATCTCGGTGGGGCGGGCGGATATTCATTTCTATAAAAGGGGTTACTCTGACAAGGCAATGATTCATGTTGAAAATAACGATAACGAGCAGCTGTCTTTTCTTATCGAACCTTTTCTTTCAAAGGTAAAAGTTTACGAGAAATATGCAGGATTTGAGAATTGATAATCCATACTTTACATGCAGATCACAGCAGGCTTTTTATGCATTAAAAGCCATCATGTTGGGATTGATTATATCGCAAGCTCTTTCAACCCTGCATGTTTATATGTCGAATATTGAACTTTACCGGATTACTACAGCCATCAGTAAAGCGGGTTATCTCGCAATACCTAACCAGCAGGTTGTGACTAATCTCCGGGCAATCGGACCAGCTTTTTTCGGCGGGCTTTTTTTTACATTTACTGCTGGAGCTTGTCTGACAATATTCTCTTTTGCCAGTGCCTGGATTTGGGACCGCATTTTCTCCCGAAATAAGGTCTTTTTAATTTTGCCTTTGGCACTCTGGCTGGGGAGTCTCGTAGCTGCAAATAGCCATGGCTTCAACCTGACGGCTACATCCTACTTTCTTTTTATACCTCCCGTGGTCTTTTCCGTCTCTTTTAAATGGCTACCAGACCAGTCTGAGCAAAAGATGCGATTAAAGATAATAGTCCCCGTCATTTCTTTCACCATTCTTGCCCTTTTATTTTTAAACCTGATTAATTTGGATATGTTTTTGTCAATTCGTGACAACTTCCTTTTATCCAATCCTGTGGGAAGAAAGGTTAACAATTTTTACTACGATTATAGTCTTTACCCTGCCCGGGTTTTTAAATCACTGGATCAAAAGATCCTTAGAACCTGCGACCTGTCATTAATAGATGATGAGCAGTTGGCCAAGCGCATTGAAAATGAATTGCTCATTCATGACTACCTTATTATCGGAAAAGAACTGCCGGTAGATCTAAAAATAGTAAAAACTGAAGCCGGTCTTGTCCTAAAGAATAAGAACAAAACGATTCTCCAGACTACTCTTAAAATGTTTTTCCGCAATCCTAAAAAATTATTGAGAAAATTCTCTGAAAAAAATGACAAGCACATCTTTTTCCGCCGGTTTACCTTTTTTTCCCTTCTATTCTTATCTTCCGTAACCTTGTATTGCAGCCTTTACGTCCCATTTTATCTTATATCGAGATTTTTTATAGGTTCAACTTCATCTTCAATAGTTGCCGGTATACTTTGCTGTATAATAGGATTGGCTTTACTGTTCCCATCACGTTTTGAGAAAGCGAAGCATATCAATACTGCAAATTTGGCGGAAGCCCTGGAATCTGATGACTGGCATCAAAGGGTAGCCGCCTTAAAGGTTGTGCTGCAAAAAAGAATCGAGATAGGTGACTTTCCTGCCCATACCAGGATGCTTATGAGTCCCCATATCCCTGAACGCTACTGGCTGGCAAGAGCCATGAGTGTCAGCCGCGATCCAAATACTTATAGTAAACTCATAGAACTTCTTGATGATCCCCAATTTAATGTGGTTTACATGGCTATTTATGCCCTTGGCAAGAGGGGTAACCGGAAGGCTATAAGCGAAATCTATAAAATGATAAAGAGATCTGATAACTGGTACAACCAATGGTATGCATACAGGGCCTTAAGGAACCTTGGATGGAAGCAGACAAAATCAAAATAGTGCCCGTTTTCACATCCATAGCTGTTTTATTTCTTACTGAAGCGGTTGCAAAAGTCTTGTTCTCAGAAAGCCCGCTCTCCCCCATGATTACTTTGGGGGCAACCCGTCTTTTTGAAACATTTCTTTTTATTATGATCGTTGTGACCTGGGGCAAGGGATTACCTTCAATAGGACTAGCACGATATCAGATACTTCCCGGAATAAAGAGAGGTTTTATATGGTCGGCTGCTTTTGGAATAATCGTGTCATTTATATCTGGAGCCCTATACATTGCCGGCATAAACCCCTTTGCATTTATTCAAGTTCGACTCCCTAATCGGACACAAGAGCTGCTTGGCCTCTTCTTTGTCGGCGGCTTGATAGCGCCGATAGCAGAGGAAATTTTTTTCAGGGGAATTATCTATGGCTTTTTTAGACGCTGGGGTGTGGTGGTAGCTATTTCTTTGAGTACACTTATCTTTGTCTTTGCCCACCTGATAGATACCGCCCTTCCCGTGACCCAGGCAATAGGAGGTATTGTCTTTGCCGCGGCCTATGAGGTTGAGGGAAAATTGATGGTTCCCATCTCCATACATGTTCTCGGCAATATTGCAATCTTTTCGCTTTCAATATTGTTCTAACCCTTATTGCTCACGAGTCTGACTCTTTCATTTGCATGGCAACCGGGGTAAGGCTGTAATTAGCTGCAGCGAACTTATGATAACACAGCAAATGATTGAAAAAGTAAATAATTAGAACCTATCTCAAAAATAAGATTAGTGTTCAGGGCAAGGCGCGAAACGGTGAAAAAGCGGAGCATACACGTAGTATGTGAGCATTTTGAACCGCTTCGCAACACCGCCATGGGCTCTTAGATTGTTTTTGAGATAGGTTCAAGAAACCAGAGATCAGAGAACAGAATGAAGAACAAAGCAACCAGCAACTTACAACGCCGAACTCGAAACTTGCAATCAGATTTTGGCTTTACGCTGCTTGAAATCATGGTGGCCGTTTCCATAATCGCCATTGTTCTGGTAAGTGTATATAAAATGCATGCTCAAACCATCTCCATGAACTATGAAGCCAGATTTTATACAACCGCGCCACTGCTGGCACAATTGAAAATGGCAGAACTAGAAACAAAATCTTTAGAAGATCTATCAAGCGATTCAGGAAATTTCGGTGATGACTTTCCGGGTTACGGCTGGAAGGTGGGCATTGATGATGTTGAGTCTGAAGCACTTGGCGATACCGCCAAGGATCTTAAAAAAATTGATGTCACCGTATTTTTAAACAACGATGAATTTACTTACAGCTTGAGAACGTACAGGTTTCAGAGCTGAAAAATGGCCGGTCTGCTCCCCGCAAGCCCCGCCTTTTAAGGCGGGATCGAGGGGAGCTATATGAAATTGAAAAAATCCTCACCGGGCTGCGAAGCACTGCCGTTAGGCAGCCCCCCCGCCCTTTAGGGCGGGGATCTTCACTGATTAAGGAATTAAGGAATGCATAATAAGCCAAAAGGAAGCAACCCTGAACCTGAAACCGGCACCCAGCATTCTGTATCCAGCATCAAATACCAAGTAACAAGTTTTAAGATTCAAGATATCGGTTTTACACTGCTTGAAATTTTGATTGCGATTTTTATCTTTTCTATTATTGTTACAACTATATTTGCTTCATATAATTCGGTATTTTCCAATTCCAAAACAATTGATCAGGGCATTACAACCTATGAAATGGCAAAAAACTGCCTTAACCGGATGGCTATCGACCTGAAATCGATCCATGTATCCCTGCCCCCGGAATACGTTCATCCGGATTTCGACGACCCGCCGGACCCTTTCCGAATTGTCGGTGAAAATTTTTTTATTAAAAGCACCAGCTTTTCAAAAGTCAGGTTTGCTTCACTGGCTCATCTTCCGTTCGGGAAAAACAAATATGAAAGTATAGCGGAAATCATCTATTATGTTCAAGCTACAGATGATGGCCATTTCTTGCTTAAACGTTCTGACAACCTATATCTTTTTCAACTCTTTGAAGAAAATGCCAGCGATCCTGTACTATGCGAGAATATTAAAACCCTGACATTCAAATATTATGACCATGAGGGAACAGAATACGATTTGTGGGACTCCGACGCTGAAGAATTCGGATATGCAACCCCCAGGGCAATTGGTATCAAGCTCGAATTGGGCAACGGTTCAGACTCCAAATTGTTCGAAACTATGGTAACTCTTCCGGTCCGCCGGGGGAAGAAAGAATAAATAAGCAATTTATTGAGAAGGTAACAGTTTAGTTCTTTGTGTTAAAAAAAAGAGATATGCCGGCAATAATTATAAGAAACAAACGCGGAATAGCCCTTCTTGTTACATTAACA